>JAOZNY010000096.1 GCA_029933565.1 Bacteroidales bacterium | reverse complement strand
TTTCATAATCTATCATTACTCAACTAATCACCTATTTTGAAAACTTATTTTATGAAACAAAAATACTCCAATTACACATGCTTGTCAATAAGATAATAACTGAATTGTATGTAAGTAAATCTACCACATGACATACTAACATATTACTGAACTTATTGTTAATGAGGGTGTAATAATCTCAATTCGATCTAAGATTATTGAAGTTGAATTTCCTTAATCGCATGAAATACAACAGAAAATATAATTGTCATTTCGAACCCACAACCTAAATCGTTTTAGTTTTAATCAAAAAGCAATAGCGGTGAGAAATCTCAAAAAGAAAGAACCACATACTTAGGAGATCTCTCCATGCGTAAGGTTTTGCTACCGCAATACTTTACTTAGTCGAGAAGACAACCTGATTCTTAAGAGATTTCTTCTTGCTGTTGAAATTACAACAAAACTTTGTTATGTGTTCTCATCTTCGTTAAAAACGAGGACGAGAAAGTGTAATAAAAAAAGAGCGCTAATAAAAATTAGCGCTCTGCTCATGCTGCTTGTTTTTCACTTAATAACTACTCTTTACCTACTGCTTGCTTTTTGCTTGTTTTCATAATCTATCATCACCCAAATAATTATCTTATGAATTATTATTTATAGAACAAAAGTACTCTAATTGTGCATGGCTGTCAATAAGGTAATTGCTGAAATTAGTGTAAGTATTCTGACCACAATGGCTGTCAGTCGGTTTTTTAAAAAATTGATAAACAAAAAAAAGGTATCAATTTTCCCAATTAATACCTTTAATGTTTTGGTTGTTTCCTGCTTAAAAACTTCCATCAAAAATCACATACTATTTTGTTTATTCTAGTCCACCCATATCTTTTTTTTTATGGTACAAATGTATTTGTTTATACCTTATCGGTCAATAGGATGAATGCTGAAAACAATGTAAGTGTTTTACCTACATTTTAAATTTTGGAATAAAAAAATCAACTAATAAGTTTGTTTCTAATGGCGTATTGAACTAGTTCTGAGTTCTTTTTCATTTCAAGTTTAAACATTACTCTCTCGCGATAGGTGCTAACTGTTTTAGGACTAATATTAAGTTTGTCGCCAATCTCTGATGTTTTTTCACCATTTACGATACCAATAAAAACCTGAAACTCTCTTTCAGAAAGCAATTCATGTTTTAGTTTTTCGTTGCCCGAATAAATATAGGATGTCATTTTACTTACAACTTCGCTACATAAATATTTTTCGCCGTTCATTATTTTTCTAATTGCCATACCTAATTCTTCGGCAGCAACTGATTTTGTCAAATATCCTGCCGCGCCAAGTTTCAGCGATCTGTTGATGTATTGTTCATCGCTATACATACTCAACATTAAAACTTTATTGTTAGGATTTGATTTTAAAATTTGATCCAGGGCATTTAAACCACCACCACCAGGCATGGAAATATCAAGAATTATCAAATCATAATTATTTAGAATTACTTTTTTAATTACTTCTTGAGTATCTCTGGCTTCATCAATAATTGCAGATGGATACAACTCATTAATAATATCTTTTATACCATTTCTAACAATTGGATGGTCATCGGCAATAAGTAAATTCATAGTTTAAATATTTATAATGGTAATGAAATATTTATCATTGTACCTTTATTTGGTTTCCCCGAAATAGTAAAATCACCATTCCATCGTTTAACCCTTTGTTTGAGACTAATAATTCCAAAGGAAGCCTCATTATTTACTTGTGCTTTTGTTATGCCTTTCCCATTGTCTTTATAGGATAAAAGTAATACTTTTTTTTGTTTCTCAAGAATTAATTCTACTTCTGTTGCTTTAGCGTGATTATATGTATTGCTAAACATCTCTTTAATTATTCGGTATAAGGTAGATGACATATGGTAGTTAAGTTCAAAATCAGTAGGAATAAACTGTATATTACAAGCAATACCATTAGTTCTTTCGAAGAGTTGTGCTTCGAGTGTAATTGTGTCGAGCAAGCCTAAATCGTCGAGCATTTTTGGCCTTAAATTTATTGCAAGATCCTGAACCTCTTTTATTCCTTCATTAAGATTTGAAATAATAGAATTGAATTTATTGTTTATTAATTCGTTTTCAGGGGCATATTTTCTTTCTATCCAAAGCATGTCCATTTTAAGACCCGTTAGCAATTGACCCAATCCATCATGAATTTTTCTTGAAAAATCACCTTTTTCGTTCTCATATTTTAAATTCATATAATTTGTAAGACCTCTTAATTGCTCTTCTGATTTTTGCAATGCCAAACCCGTTGCCCTTTCAATAGTAACATCTTTTCCCGAACTAATAAGCCCTGTAATATTGCCTAAATCATCTTTTAAAAGGGTGTTGTGCCACATAATAGTTTTAATGTCTCCTGATTTTGTAATTATTTCATTTTCATAATTTTCAATATTCTCAACCTCTCCTTTCATTAATTTGGAAAATACTCCTTTTACTTCCTTTAAAACAGATTTTGGCAAGGCTATTTCAAACCAATTCTTTCCAATTAGGCTTTTGTTTTCGTAGCCCAGTATTTTATGACCTCCTTCATTTAAAATAACAATATTACCCTCAGTATCAAGTGAAACAATAATCTCTGCAGAAATATTTAAATAAAACTCAGATCTGTTTTTGGCCTTAATAAGTTCCAATTCGGCTTTCTTAATACCTTCAATACTTTTTCCAACGGAGATTAAACACGGTACTCCATTAAGTTTAATTGGTCGTGCCGAAACTAATGCAGGAATTATGTTATTATTTTTTAGTCGAAACTTAACCTCCAAATTTGTAGCATATCCTTTTTCTTTTATTACTTCTTGAAACTTCTCCCTATCTTTGGGGTCTGTCCAAATACCAAGATCTATTAGTGTATTTCCAATTACTTCTTTCTCAGAAAAGCCCGTAATATTTACAAATCCCTTATTAACATCCATCATTAAACCATCCTTAATACGCGTAACAGTTATAGCATCGGGGCTGGTCCTAAATATTAAACGAAAATGCTCTTCGCTTTCACGAAGTGCTTTTTCCATTTTAAGGCGTTCTTTTATCTCCTTCTTTAAAACTTCTGTGGTTTCTGTAAGGTCGCCTAAAATTGACATAGTTGCCAATCGTTGGTTCTCACTTATTTTAACTTGCTTTTCAAGTTCTAAAGTTTTTACTCTAATTATTTCTTCTGCCAGTTTCCTTTCTTCTATATTTCTAATTATACTTGTTGAATTAACAACTTCATTATTTTCTCTAATTAAAGAAACAATAACTTCAGCCATAAAAGTTTCTCCATTTTTTCTTTTCAAAAGATGTTCAGTATACAAAACATCTTTCCCTGCATCTATTACCTCTTTAAGTTTTAGGCCAAATTCCTCATACGATTTCTTATCAGTAAAAAGGAATTCGGTAGTTTTATTTAAGCACTCACTTGGCACATAGCCAATAAGTTCTATGGACTTATTTGTCCATTCAATTATTCGTTGAGGCATTTTTACTGAAACAATAATATCAGTTATTGAGTTGGTCAATCTTTCGACATAATACTTACTTGATTTAAGCAATTCATCTGCTTTTTTGCGCTCTGTGATGTCCATAATAATAGCAGCAAATACTTCTTCAGTATCAAAATTCAATAACTGCAAATGCACCTCTACATTATAATATGAATGATTTTTACGTTGGTGAATAGTTTCAAAAACTATTTTATCTTTTTCTCCAGTTCGCAAGGGTGATACCAATTCTTCGAATAATTCATTAGTAAAATTTGGTTTAATGTCAAGAGGTGTCATATTAAGTAATTCCGACATTGTATATCCAAGGTTTCGTTGAGCAGCATTGTTAATCTGTCTAAATTTTAAATTTTTTGCATTAAAGGTGTAAATCTCATTGAGCGAACCATCAAGAATAAGAGCCAATTGTTTGTTGGATTCTTCAGCCTCAGATCGAGCAATAATTTGCTTTTGTAAATCCTTATTTGTTTCATTCAAATCATTTGTTCGTTCTTTTACCTTAACATCGAGTTGACTATACAGTTCACTTAATTTTTTCTGTGCAAATTCACGTTTCCGGGCATTTTTACTAATGTTACGACTACCAAGAGAAATAGTAAGCGACCCCAAAAGCCATAATACAGCAAACGAAAATATGTAAGTGTTTTGTGAGTGTTGTTTTGCCGACAAATATTTTGTTAAGGGCACAGTTACACTAACACCCCCTCTAATATCTCCAACTTTATAACCCTGATGTGCATGACATTTAAGGCAGCCTTGTTTAGTAATTAAAGGTCTCATTTGTCGTAATGTGGGTTGACCTTCAAAATCAATAAATTCAATCATCTCGGTTGCCCCATCTTCAAAAGCCTCAAGAGCCTGTTCTTCCCATTTATCTGGAGCATTTTCGGGACGCAGCGCATTTAAACTGGTTAAATGTCCGGTTATACCATAAAATTCAGTAAAATCCTCATTCATCTGCCTAATAGCATATTCAGGATTCATTAGTGTTAATTTCTTACCTGAATCTGTTACAATATCACGTTCGGGAATATGATCTAAAAACGGGCTGGGAGATGTACGCTCATCAATGGGTACATAAAAGCCTCCATGCGATGTTGACCAAAGTCGAAAAGCCTCATCTTTATCTAAAAGTGTAGTGGCTTCTATAGTGGCAAGGTTTTTCACGTTTCGCTCCGAAGCAATAAAACCTAAAAATAAAAAACCCGCTAATACCAAAGTCCAGATAGCTAAAGTTAACCATAGGTAATTTGTTAATTCAGTTTGCTGAGATATGGTTTTGTCTTTTTCACCCATAATCATATTTATTTCTTCCAATCTAAAATACTATTTTTTTCTATTGCCTTATACCATTATTTTAAGCATGGCTATTTCGGTATTTTGTATTTTGGTTTACTACCCGACTTTTCTAGTAATTCATTTAGTTCTTTTTTCAATTCCATTACCTTCATTTCTCTATCCACAGCAGCATCATAAAATATTTGTAGTTCATTGTTTCTGCTAATTAATTTCTGTTCAGCCTTTTTTCTTTCAGTTATATCGCGTACTGCTCCAAGAACAGCAAAATCATTTTGGTAGCGAATTACCCTAACAGAGAATTCGCAGTCTCTTATGTCTCCATCTTTAGCAATAACCCTTGAATAGTAATTATCAGGAACTGCTTCACCACTAATTCTTTTTTTACCATATTCCTCTATTCTGTTTCTGTCGTCAGGATGAATCATGTCCCAAATTATTATTTTTTTAAATTCAGTTCTTGAATAACCTGATACTTCGCACATCTTGTCATTAACAAAAAGGAAACTATCATCTTTATGAATATAAATAGCATCGTGACTATTTTCTACAATTGCCCGGTATTTCTCTTCACTTAATATAGTTGCCTCTTCTGCCTTTTTACGATTGGTTATATCTCTCCAAACTGTATGCAGAAAACTCTCATTACCAATAGAAACTGATGTAAGCAAAACTTCAACGGGAAATATTTCGCCATTTTCCCGAATATGTAGCCATTCAAAACGATGGCTTCCCTTTTGGTGGGCAAGTTCCATCATCTCATCTTCTTTCTCATGCGAATTTCTACCATCAGGTTGGAATTCAGGAGAAAGTTGAGAAGGTTGACTGTTTAATATTTTGTCTTTACTTGTATAACCAAGTAATTTTAATGTGGCATTATTGCAATCAATAAACCTATTCTTTTTTATAATAAGAATGGCATCGGCAGATCGTTCAAAAAGAGATCTGTACTTATTTTCACTTTGTCTGAGCGCATCTTCAACTTGCTTACGTTCAGTAACATCCACTACATATCCCTGAAATTGAATTAAGTCGCCTTTTTCATTAAAATTACCAACAACATTCTCTATACAATTAATTATTGTTCCATCCTTCTTCATCAAATCAAGTTCCGAATTTACTAGGTTTTTCTTATCATTAAGTTTATCCAGAAATTCTTTTTGGTTAGTTGGCTTAGGATAAAGTTTTTGAGTATTCATTGCTAGAAGTTCATCTTTTGAATATCCAAGCATTTTCTCAAAGGCCAAATTGCAATCAATTAGTTTCCCTTCAGGAGTAGAAAGGTAATCAGCGGAAATATCCTTATCAAAAAAGTTACGGTATTTATTCTCCGATTTCTTTAATTTATTTCTAATAGCAATACGATTTGTAATATCACGGTTGTTCCCTCGTCGGCCTGCATAATTGCCCTCACTATCATATACAGGAGCACAATTATGTTCTATCCAACGCTCATCACCGTTTTTTGTAATTATGGGGAATTCAGTTGAAAATATGCTGTTATTAATCTTAGGTTCCTCATCTAAATGATGTTGTATTCTTTCCTTATATTCCGGTTTAATTATGCTAATAAATAAATTTTTATCAGACGTAAACTCTTCAGGTTTATAGCCTGTAATCCTTTCACTTGCCGGTGACGAATAAATATAAATACCATTCTGATCTCTCCAATATTCCCAATCGTTAGTGTGGTCGGCAAGCATGCGGAATTTGAATTCACTTTTTTGGAGTTCAATTTCTGCTAGTTTTTTTTCTGTAATATTCTCCTTCATCGCAATGAAGTTGGTAATTTTTCCTTCTTTGTTTAATACAGGGCTAATGTTGGCTTTCTCATAATACTCAACTCCATCTTTTCGTTTATTAATAAATTCACCCTGCCAGGTTTTTCCCGATAATATAACTTTCCAGAGTTCTTCGTAAAATTGCTTATTGTGTTTGCCTGATTGAAGAACACTGGGGTTAGCACCTATTGCCTCTTCTTTTGAATAACCACTTATTTTTTCAAATGCTGGGTTTACATATTCAATAATACCTGCTGTATTAGTAATAACAACCACTTCTGAAGCCTGCTCAACTCCGGTTTCCAATAGTAAACGAATTTTCTCATTAATTAATCGTTCGGTGATGTCGTGTACAATTATTGAAAAAACCTCCTGATTATTTAATGTTAATTTTGTTTGATAAACTTCCACATCGCGGATTATACCATTAGCTAGTTTGTGTTTGAGAATAAAATAATTGCTTGTTTTTTTCTTTGCCTCTTTTATTCTTTTTTTAATCTCATCAGGACTTAAAATGTTGATCTCATTTATGTTCATTCCGATCAACTTAGTTTTTTCATAACCATAAAAATTTATGGCTGCATTATTTGCGAAAGTTATTTCACCATTGTTGGGATTTATTAAAAGAATAATTGCCTCGTTGTTCTCAAAGAATATTCGATATTTTTCTTCGCTTTCCTGCAAATCTTTTTCCATGCGAACACGATCGGTAATATCTCTTATTGTTCCGAGTAAAAGTTGTTGTTCGCCAACAGTAATTACTTTTACAATAATTTCGGTTAAGTACTCTGTTTTATCTTTACGTTTTAAACTTATTTGCAAGGGTATACCTTGCATCTTTTCTTTAATATCGTGAAAACTCGATCGAACTTTATTTTCAACTCTCATGTCGAAAATTGTCATTTTTAAAAGTTCGTCTTGCGTATACCCCGACATTTTGCAGAACTCTGTATTTACATATACATAATTACCATCCATATTTGAAACTGTAATACCTTCGGTAGACTGATTTGAAAATGCCTGGAATTTCTGTTCATTTTCGCGTAAGGCTTTTTCTGCAAGTTTTCGATCGGTAATATCGTTTGATCTTCCTTGAAAACCAATAAGTTCTCCTTCTTTATTAAATAACAAATTGCTTATAATTTCAACATCTATTTTAGTCCCATCTTTTTTTATCGACTGTACTTCAAGTTTAGCCAGTGTGATTTTGCCTTTTTTATAATTTGCTACTAATCCTTCGGCTGCCTTTTTAATAGTCTCCATGCTTTCTTTTGTTGTAAAAACAATAGCATTCAAGCTCAGGAATTCTTTGGGCGTATAGCCAGCAAGGTTAAAAATCGCATCATTAATATAAGTATAATTGAACTTCAAATCTGTAGTCCAGATAGTATCTAATGTATTAGTTGTTAGAAGCCGGTATTTTTCTTCGCTTTCCAGTAGTTTCTTTTCAGTTACTTTGTTATTTGTTATGTCCTTAAAAGTGCAATAAGTTTGCTTAAATTCTCCTTCTGAACTGTTCCTTATAAGCCCCTCAAATGCTACATCCAGATAATGACCTTTTTTATGTTTAATTTTGAACTCAACATTATTAATAAAACCTTGCTTTTTAAAAACTGAAAAGTTTTCTTTAAAATGCGATTTCCAATCAGGATGCAAAAAACTACCAAACCATTTACCAATTACTTCTTTTTTATTGTATCCCAAAGTTTTTAACCACATGGGGTTTGCATCAATTAAATTACCATCTTCGTCAAGCGACTGATAACTAAGTGGAGCAAATTCGTAAAGCGATTGATACTTTAATTTACTCTCTTGAGCAGAAATCTCTAATTGTCTTTTATCGGTAATATCTCTTGTAACAGAAATAATATACTTTCCTGCAGTATTCAAACTACTTTGCATAAAATGCCAATTGCCATTTTTATCGATAAAACGAAACTCAATTATTTTACTGGCTTCATGCTTTTTTCCGGTAAGTAAACTCTTTACTTTTGCTTTTAGAATATCTTTTAAGAGTGGTAGTAAATTCTTTTTATCATCGGGATGAATAAAATCAAAAAATGATTTACCCAATAAGTCATTGGGTTCGTACCCCATAAGGTGCTTAACCGATGCATTTACATAAATGTATTTAGCTTTTAAATCGAATGTAACTAGTGCAATATTATCTGAAGTGTTTTCAAGTATCAACCTAAGTTGTTTTTCGGGCTCGCGAATAGTATCAAACACTTCATATTTAGAATTAATATCATTTTCGGAAACAATTATCCATTTTTGTTCCTCATATTCAAAACCTTTAATATTTACTTTTAAGTCGAATTGTTTATCGTCTCTAAATATTGAAAAGTCGAGTTCAGTTTTATAATTAATATCAGAAACTACTTTTTTTAATTCAACTACAATACTATTTGTTATTTCTTCATTGAATAAATCTTCCTTCAAACTAAAGGTTGAATAATCAATTCCCTTCCAGTCAGAAACAGTTTTTTTATGAGAAGTAATAAATTCAACCCACTCTTGATTTATCACTTCTATTTTTAAGTCAATATTAAGTAGTAATACCTTTCCTGGAATTGAATTCAGTATATTTTCAGCAAAAGCAAAGTTATTAGTAGGATTTATTTTTTCAGTTTTTGCTTCCATCAGTAAATAATTTGGTTAATTAAAATATAAGCAATACTATTCTCAATATTATTTATACGATAATATTGAGTTTCCAGGTTAGGAATAAGTATTACATTTCAAAAATATCAGCCTCACAAATATATAACTTTAATACGATACAAAAAAATAATCATGGTAGAGTTGTTTATCATACAAAAAGAAGTATGATTTACTCTCTTTTATTCACATTCTGAAAGTCATTTAGTGTCAAAAAAAAGCTGCTCCCTTGGGAGCAACTCTTCACCTTTATTAATTTATTTCATAATTCGAAAATACCCTATTAGCAGTTATGTGATTGTAAGAGAATGTCTGAAATGAAAGTCGGCTGAAGGATTACATATTTTATATATCAGAACAACCTAATGCAAGTGAGAATAAAAAAAAGCCACTCCTTTCGAAGTGGCCTTTTATTAAATAATTTATGTGAATATTATGCGAGTCCTCGCCTATAACGATAGCCTATGGAAATTACAATTAGGCCTATTCCAATGTAAATTGCCCAGTTGGAAAGTGGGATATTAGGATCGGCAGTCAAACAAAAGGCAAAATCTTCATTTAACTGAGCCCTTATACCATCCTGATATGAAACACCATCTCCATTGGGTGAATTAAGCCAGGTGAAGATACAACTGCCTGCAGGATCACCCTGAATAGATATCCATCTGCTGTCTCTTCCTGAAGCCGGTGGATTAATATAGGTTGAATACCTATAGATAGGTATATTTCCATTAAATGAACCGGTTGCCACTGCTGAAACAGCAACATTGTAGGTAGTAAGGGGTGCTCCTACGCTACCATTGTTGTCGGTATAAAAACTAATTTCAAAGTTTTTAGGAGTTTCATTGCAATCGTTTTGACCATCTGAGGTACTGCCCCACCACTCAACGCGAGTAATACCTCCAATAAGTTGATCAAAATTATCATAGATTTTGAGCCCTAATGAAATATCGGAGACCTTTCCGGTAAGTAATCCAGGATTTGGAACCTGACAATAAGTAGCCCCACCAGAAGAACATAGGCTGTGAATAATAATGGTAACCATATTAGTAGTTAAAGTACCACAAGATGCCGAACTTTGTAGTTGCTGGTAGTAAGTTGTATCCGTTAATTCTTCCGCTTGATAATTTAATCCTGTTTCTCCTGTAATATCCGAAAAGTTGGTGCCATCAGTTGACATTTGCCATTGATAAGTATATGGTAAATCGCCTCCTGTTGGTGCAATTCCGATAAATTCATCAGGAATACCACTAATACAAAAAATCTGATCCCCAGAAATAGAGCCTACTAGAAAATCGTTATTTACTGTTACCATCCAAGTTCCGGTGGAAACTTCAGGCGTTGTGCAGGTATTGTCTTTTGCATAACGCTGAT
>JAOZNY010000095.1 GCA_029933565.1 Bacteroidales bacterium | reverse complement strand
TAATCTTCAACAATAATTTCATGAATAATTTCTGATTTTGCCCTAAGCATTTCAGTAACACCACAATATCTATCTTGCGAAAGAGTAACTGCTTTTTCCAATTTTGCCATTGGTAGGTCTTTACCGCGAAAAATATATTTAATATAAATTTTATGATAATATTTTGGGTGTTCATCAGTCGTTTCACCGCTTACCTCAACATTAAAATAGTCGGGTTTTACCCTCATTTTGTTTAAAATTGAAATTACATCCATTCCTGTACAACCACCTAAGGAAACCAAAGTAAGAGGTTTTGGGCGTGGCCCCAGATTCTTTCCACCAACATTTTCTACTGCATCGATAGTGATTTTGAAATCATTAACTTCTGCTTCAAAGGCCATGCCTTCGGTCCATTTAATATTTACTGTTTCTGCCATAATTCTTCTTTTTAATTTTTCGCAAAAATAATTTATTATTTAAACTAGTGTTTGAATGTAATTGATAAAGAAAAAGTATTTGTCGGATTGTTGGGTTGTTCGGTTGACAGCAATAACGATAACTATGAAAACCTGCCGAAAAAAAGGAATAATCTACGTCAGAAAACCTCCTTAATTTCAATCTTCATCCCATTGAAAATAGTTGTTTCACCTTTCTTTAATCCTTTAAGGGCACTAAAAATTGGAACTTGTGGAGAAATGGCAAAATATGTTTGACCATCCATTTCAATCTTTCCAATGCCTGCTGCCACAAATAGTTTTTGTTTATTGGTAATTACAACCGCGCCAAATTCCACTTTGTCATTAGGTTTCTCCAAAGGAATTTGCTCTAAAGTAGAAAGTACTATTTTTCCTTTTGCCTGTTGTTGACCAAACATATCTTTTTGCCTTAAGAGTTTTGTTTTAAATGCATCGTAGCGATCTTTGGGTTGCCCGTAGTCGTTAGACTGTTGCTGAGCATCATCCATTTGCTGTTGTAAATCGTTAATGCCTTGCAATTGCTGCTCAATACATTTTTGCAAAAGTGAAGATTTTAACTCCTGATTAGTCATTTTGAAAATTTTAGCAAAAATAGGGAATAATTTAGGAGTGGTTGTAGTGGGTTCTGGGCTAAAGCCACTTGAAAATGAATACGACTTTAGCAGAGTAAATAATGAGTTGCCTCGACCTTTTGGTTGGGGTACGAAATTAATCCATAAACCCAATTGCCCCAGGAATTATACCAGCCTCAAACTCTTGCTTTAAAATTCCCTGTGGCGAATAGCGGTAAACAGTGCCATTTCTTGTATAATCGTTAGCATCGCTAATGTAAATATCAAAATCAGAACCAACGCCAAGTGAGTAGAATTTGCTGCTTTCACTCGCCTTTACAAAAATAGTTGCTGAGAGGGTTGGAACTGAAATGTCCATTTGAAAAATATCTTTATTGATAAAGTAAAGTGTGTTGCCGGCTGGATTTATACTAAGTTTTGTTGGCGAAGAACTTATGTCTTCAAAAATAAATCGCTGGAGTATAAGTTTTGATTCTGAGTCAATCTTCAATAAACTTGGCCTTTCCTCATTCAGAAATCCGCCTGAGGACAGTACCCACAAATTATTGTCGTTGTCTAAAACCATGCTGTTTGGCTCAATTCCAACTTGAATAGAATCGGTAATTTCCAGACTCATGGTATTCAGTACCAAAACCATATTATTTTTCAGATCCTGATTATAGGCCGACCAATTGCTAATAAAAACATCATTGTCTAACTTAAGCAGGTTTTCTGATGTTCTGCCAATGGGGATTTTAGAAATGATTTCCATATTTTCTGTATTAACCATTGTGAGGTTATTTTCGTACAAATCTGAAATAAGTGCTCTGTGGTCGTCGGTTTTTATAAAATGTCTTGGTGAAGTTAGTTCAATGGTCTTTGCTTCGTAAACGCCTGTTTCTGAGTTTATTTTATAAACTAAATGTGAATTGTTGACCACCAGATAAATACTGTTATTGTCAAAACTAATGCTATTTGCAACATCGCCAAGGGGCGCATTGTTCTTGCGATAAAATACTTGTTGTTCAACTTCTCCACTTTGGTGATTGAAATATGTTAGTGATGCGTTTCCTGCTGTAAAATTCCCTTCGTTTACAATAAAAACTGCATTTTCAAATTCGCCAAGCTCGGGAATAGGTTCGTCATTTTTGCAGGATGATAATAGCAATGCAAATAAGATGAAAATGAAAGTCATTGACCTTAGGAGATCTCTCCATTCCCAACCTCCATTGAATTGCGGTTGCTCAGTCGAGATGACAGCATAGTATTTTGTAGTTATTTTTTTCATCTTTATTTTATCTTAATAGTTAAAAACACCTCAAGACTCCTGCCCGGCATGGGTCTCCAAAGTATTGCCTGATAACTTTTATCGAAAATATTATTGACTTTAAATTTCAACTCAAACTCCGATTTCTTAAATGTAAAACCTTTTCCTATTGAAATATTACTAATGGAATAAGAAGGCAAAGTATTGGAATATTGAGTTTCTTCATTTAAGGAAGTATTGCGTTTTCCTGTAAATTGAGTATTCCAGTTTAATTGAAATTTATTAATAGAAATGTAGGCGAAAACATTTCCCGAGTGAAGTGGAACATAAATCAACTGCCTACCCGAATATCCACCTTCAATTGCTTCACTACTTTCGTTGGTTGATTTGTTGAAGGAGTATTGTGCTGAGATTTTGTAAAAGAGTTTGTTTGCAAAACCATTTATACTTAGTCCGGTTTCAATGCCTCTCGCATTAACAAATGCAATATTTTCGGCAGTCCAGTATCTGTAATCGCTTGGAATCCATTGTATCCAGTTGGAAATATAGGAGCTGTAGAAACTTAGGTCGGCTGAGATGTTTACAGACCTCGAATACTTTTTTGAATAAGATATTCCTGCATCAAATTGTATTCCCTTTTCGGGAAGAAGATCAGAGTTGCCACCCAGGAACCAGTACAAATCGTTTAAACTGGGTAGTTTGTAGTTGAGGTTTGTACTTATCCTGAAGAAAAGATCTTCAGTTTTGAATGGTTTTGCCGAAAAGCCCAAAAAAGGCATCGGTGGAATAAACTCATTATCAACTAATTCTTGTCGTATTAAAAATTCTGCTTCTAGAAAATCAGCAAATTTCTTACTTACTTTAGTAAACAAACCGTAAGTGTTTCTGTTTTTAATTTCCAAATAATTATTTGATTCAACAGTGCTTCTGTTAAACCTAAACTCTACCGAAACTAACCAGCCTTTTTTCAAGATTTGTGATATCTTCGCCTCAAAAAATCCTGTTCTGCTGATATTTGTTGAATTGATGAAAGTTACAGTATCGTTGGGGTTGGTAGCAGTGGTGGTTTTTAGTAAATAGTTTAAGTCTTCGTAAAACCAGGCTGCTTTTGATTCAATTACGGTATTCGATTTATGGAATTTCCATTTTAAAATATTTCTGGATGTAAAACTTTCCTGCTGTTCCACGTTGTTTCCCCCTTGCTGGTTACTCATTATGGGAGGGATTTCCCTAAAATTCCATTGATTCCAACTTATTATTTCAACTGATTGAAATTTAGAAATTTTATATGAAAATTCTTGAGTGAACCCTCTATTATAAAAAGAGGCATTCTCTTGTATTTGCCATTCAGCAGGGATGATTGCATTATTATAAAAAGAGAATGTATTTTCAGAAGAATTTAAATAAATGGATGTCTTTGAGTTGAAATCTTTTTTGCCAAGATCAATTTTGAGAGAAGAAGTGTAGGTGCTAAAACTACCAATTGCTTGTTCAAAGTTCAGCGTTTCAGAAGATTTGTTTTTATTTGAATTAAGATTGATTGCGCCACCTAATGCCCCCGAAGTGCTTTCCAGCGAACTTCCTCCATACTCAAGTATGGCTTCATCATAAAATATGTTAGGAATTAGTGAAAGATCCACTTGCCCCAGCATGGGTGAATTAATTTCAAAACCGTTCCACAACACCTTGGTGTGCGATGCTGTTGTGCCACGAAATGCTGCTGTGGCAAGGCCTCCTTTTCCATACGATTTTACAAAAACCGTGCTGTTGCCAGCAAGGAGTTCAGCAAGGCTGAGGTGGTTAAGTTCTTTTTTAGTAATTGTGTCGATACTTTGTGATTTGGTGGGAGAACTAAACTCAAATTGATTGGAAATGATTTCCATTTCGTCGAGGTAGAGTGTGTCGAAGATCATTTGGGCTTTTGTTTCAAAAGCCGTAAGTGTTATAATTAAAACAAGACTGCTCCATAATATTTTACTTGTCATCTTGAGCGCAAGAGAAAGATCTCCTAGTGCATTAATTTGTATAGTTAAGAGATTCTTCGCTGCGCTCAGAATGACAAATATTTTATGTATTTGTGTTGGTTTCACAATGCTAATTATGAAGTATCTTTCTTGTTATGGAATTACCATCTGCAATAATTTGTAGCAGTAACAGTCCTTTGGGTAGATTGTTTTCCATAATCAAAACTGAGCCATCTTTGTCAACTTTTAAGTTGAATAATTGTTTGGAATTAAGGCCGAAAATATTGATTTCTGTGCCTTCTTCAAGATTATTGATTTTCAAAAAATCTGAAAAAGGATTGGGGCCAATTGAGTATTCAATTTTAGTATACTTTTCAATGGCAGTGTGTTCCTTGTCGTGGATTACCCCCACTGCATCAAGGTCAAAGCCCGATGATTCGAAGGGAGTAGGCCAGGGGTCGTTTATGGGGTTTTCATAACTATCGTAGGTAGCGTGCTCATAAATGTTACCAACCACATCAATTATTCTAATTGCCCTAATATTGTTGACATCAAGTTCGGGCGCATCTTTCAGTTCCTCAAGATCGAAAGGTGTTCCGTAGCCACCTCGGTATTTTCCTGCAAGATTATTGATTTTTGTAGCATCCAACAAATCAAATGTTTCCACTTGATCATCGGTCTGTGTGTTGGAAGTGCTCTCAAAACGTATAAAGTGAAAGCCATTGGAACTAACTTCCACAAAGGCAAGTTCAAGAAAATCATCCAGAAAAGAATTTTCAAAAACTGCAAAGTCGGCCCCGCTTCCGTTAACGATTGGCGTTTTAAAAGTAAGTATTGCATTGCCGCCATCGCCAAGGCTAACAACAGCATTATCTGAATTGCCAGCAGCAAGGCTATCAGTTCCAAAAGAAGCGTAACCTAGACTTGTTTCATTAATATTTACAAAACCTCTTTCAACAACACAGTGGCTCGCCCATGCCACAAAAACGCTGCTATCGGCTTTAATTGCCGTAGTGCCTTCCAGGCCAGCAGGAGGTGCAAACTGTGCTTTTAAGGAAATTGACAGGAATAAAATCACCCAAACAACTACAGTAGTTTGTAATTGTTTAGGTGAATAGTATTTTACGAAGAGTAACATTTATTTTTTGATAAACCTCCCGGTGAATACTGAAGTATTGGTTTTAAGGGCAACAAAATAAAGTCCGGTTTTAAGCGAACTGGTCTCTATTTGTTTGTTGTTTTTGCCATTGTAAACTATTCTTCCTGATACATCAGTAATAATTGTGCTTATAATTTCTTTGTCAGCAGGAATATTGAAATTAATGAAGTTGGATGCTGGATTTGGATAAACACTTAATGTTTCCATGGAATTATTTTTATAGATTCCGGTATTTGTTCTGTAATCAACAGCAATTGCCTGAGCAGAAATCCCTGCATCAAAACCACCTGTTTTCTCACCATCAAGATTATAAATTATTCCTTTTCCTGTTGAAAAGAAGTCAGTAGTTGTTATGTAAAACAGGCCATTAATTGTGTCAAAAACTGAGGCTGCAATGGTGTTGTCTTGTTGTTCCACAACACTTGGATTAACAAGTTCGTTGGTTTCCAGATCAAAAAGGCCAATGCCATTATTTATTTCTGCATAAAAATTATTTTGCTGTTGTCCAGTTGAGTTGGCTAAAGAAGCATCTGAATAATCAAATTCATCGATAACAGTACCCTCTTCATCAAAAGTTGCCGCTTTTGAGTTTGTTTCGCCCCAGGGGGTTTTCATAAATGCTGTAGTTACATCATTCCATTTTGCAAAATATCCAATACCTGCATAAAATTCACCATAATCATCTTCTGATAAAAGCATTCCTTCTTCAATATCAATGGAAGCAATTTTACCTGTTGTAGAACCGTAAGGGCCGGGAATGGCAACAAGGGCAATTCCACCATCAATAATTATTCCTGCGGCATCACCTGATATTTCTTTAATATTTGAGATTAATGAAAGGTCGGAGAGTGAATAAGTTTTTACGAAATTTTGATTTGCCGGATACCAAAATGATACTACCAGTAAATCATTACTAATTGCCAGTTGATTGACTCCCTTCGCTAAAACTGCAGTTTCTTTCTCGAAGGTGTCGATGTTAAGTTTAACAATTGAATCTTGCGCAGCAACGTAAGCAAAATTCTCATTAATAATAACATCCTGAACTGATTGCGTGAAGATTTTTACAAATTCTGTTGTTTCTTCTGTTTCAGGGTCATAAGAAGCAACAGTTACGTAATCGTCAGGATTACCAAAATCACCACCATTAACAATAATTATTTGTTTGGTGTAGGTTGATTGTGCTTTTGCATAATTTGCTGAAAACACTATTGTTAGTGCAATCAGACTTAAAAAGTAAATCTTTTTCATAAAAAAAGTTTTAAGGTGTAAATAAAAAATTTAATTGCCCAAAAACTTCTCAGGAAAGGTATAAAGGAGTGTTTATTAAACATCACCAAGCAATTATCCCGAAAGCTTTGATAAAAAACAGCATTGGCAGGTCTTCTGACTTACTCTCCTTTCGAGGCCTTCCCCCCAGCGTTAAGCAGAGAGTGACCGTAGGTTTCGAAAGCAATTAGAGTTTACAGCAGCGGGAACTGCACAGGATTTACACCTGTTTCCCTTTTATGCCGCCCACATGGTCGTATGGGTTAATGGCACCATTGCATGCGGCAAAAGTAAGAAAAAATTAAAGCAGAGCTGAATCATTGCACGTTTAGAAATAACTAATCAATATATGCTGAATCCTGGAAACCAAAGCGAGAAACCACTAAATTCCATGCAACCAATAAAATTTTAACACTGTCATGTGGGTGTAATCAAATTATTAATAAATTAGCGCCCCCAATCAAAATTGTTTTTAAGCATGAAAGGTTTTTATAAAATATTCGTTGCCATATTTATCTTTAGCATTTCACTTGCTTTTTTTTCTTGCTCAAGTAAAAGTAGCGCAAGCCATAATTACAATGCCAGGCGCAATAATCAGTCAACTATCGACCCAGTGAGTACTAAAAGTTCGCCAGTTAGAAAGAAGTTTATCATTAACAATAAAAGAAGAAATATCCTGGGTCAGAAAAAGCCTATCTGACAGTTTAATATTAGTTAATGTGCCTTTGATTCAAATCTTGGTCAAGATGAATCAACCAACAATAAGTTATGTGTGCTAACAGAGTAACACATAACTATTGAGTAATAATGAATATCCCCCAAATAATAAAGTTCTGATATTTTCAGGAAAGTTCTATTTTTGTCCAAATCAATATCACCTCTATCAGAAAATAATATTCACTATGAAAGTAAAAATTGCTATTCTTTTTTCTTTACTACTAAGTTTTCCTTTGTTTCAATTTGGTCAGGGTTTGTCATCCGGGAGTCAATCGATTGATTCCATAAGGGTGAAAGAAGTACCAAAAGCAATACATATTATTAATATTAATTTTGGAATTGAGCGAACTAGAAATAAGTTGCTCAAGATGAATTATTATTTGGAAGTTAAGGACAAATTTGTTCATTTAGATTCTCTAATTAAAATTGAAAATGAATTTATTGATACAGAGGCTGAGGAGTTTAAACAGTTTAACCCTAATAACTTATCAAAGTATTTTCTTGAGAATACATTTCGTGCATGGAGTGGATACAAAAATAAACTGGAAGGCTGGATGGAATTAGTTAATGAACAAGTTGTCAGCACGCAGGATAACCTTAGTACATTAGATTTTGATAAGAATGTGTGGCAACTTACTCTCGAAAATGAGGAGGTTACTGATAAACCATCTGATTTGATAGAAAGAATAGCTGAGATAATAAAGGATATTGAGCATTTGGAATTACAGTTTTTAAAATATAGAAGGGATATGATTATCCGTGAGGATCAGATTAGTGAGATTATTATGGTTACTGACAATATTCTGGAGAAAGTATCTCAATTGCAAAAGCATTTGCGTGATAATCTTTTTGTAGCAGATAAGCCCATGCTGTGGCAAACAGGTTTCAGTAAAATGGAATTGTTACCAATTTGGCCAAAACTAAAAAAAGCATGGCATGAAAATGTCAAAATAGTGAGTAATTTTTCAAAAGAGATAAATTATTTTTACCTAATAGTTATTGCCGTACTTATTGTAGTATTATTCTTTCTTATTAAAAAGGGTTTTACAAAACTAGGCTTAAGTGGAGATGACCCCAACTTTGTAGTTGTAAGAAGGATATTCTTTGATCATCCATATGCTACAGTAATTTCACTTGTTTTTACGCTTCTAATACTATTTTATTCAACCATACCCCTTATTTTAACGGGCTTGTTTGGCACCTTACTGTTGATTTGTGCATTAATATTTTTACCAGCAATGATTGGTAAACAGGGAAAAGTAATTTTAATAGTGATATTGATACTTTATGTATTCAACCTTACTGAAATTGTGGTTTGGTATTTTGGAAATTTTGCCCGCTTATTTATTACGGCTGAGTCATTGTTAGCCTTATTCCTGACATATAAATATGGTTTGCAAGGTTTTAAGCGAGTGAGTAAAAGTGCTGCCCCATTTGTTAAAGAAATCTGGTTATTATCCACACTGCTGTTTATTTTGTTCGCCACTGCATTAGTTGCAAATTTATTTGGATACATGAATTTGGCAGTTTTAACACTAAAGATAGGTGTGAAAGCAGCAGCCATAACTGTAATTATTTTTGGGGCTCATGCCATTTTGCGTGCGATGGTTCTGGCTAGTATTGAAATAGGGAGGAATACCAAATCCAGGGTAATGGCTAAGCGATGGGATGTTCTTCAGAAAAGGACTATTCAGGTAATATTTGTATTGGCTGTTTTATTTATGCTTAAATACGTACTTCAAAACATGGAGGTTTATCGTCCGGTGATGGATTGGCTTGTGGGTTTCTTAGCTCACAAATGGCAGATTGGATCCATGGGAATATCAATTGGTGGGATATTTAGTCTAATATTAATCTTAGCATTCAGTTTTGGTTTCGCTAACTTTTTTAAAGTAATAGTTGAAGATGAGTTTCTTGTTCGAGCAAAATTACCTAAAGGTGTTCCGGCGGCTATTTCTATAACTATTCGTTATTTTATAATTGTTCTAGGTGTTTCAATGGCTCTGTCAGCAGCAGGAATCGATCTTGGTAAATTTGGTCTGCTAGCTGGGGCACTTGGTGTTGGTATTGGATTTGGTTTACAAAACATTGTAAATAATTTTATTTCGGGATTAATATTGGTTTATGAGCGTCCTTTGAATGTTGGCGATACCGTTGAGGTTGAAAACCTTATGGGTATTGTAAACAGAGTAGGAGTTCGTTCGAGCAATGTGCGGACCTTTGATGGTGCTGAGGTTATTGTGCCTAACGGGAATTTGATTTCAAATCAGATGATAAACTGGACTCTTTCTGACAATCAGCGTCGTATTGAAATAAAGATTGGTGCTGCTTATGGTTCTGACCCAAATGTAGTATTGGAACTGTTAAAGAAAGTGGCGCTGGATCATGATGATGTTTTGAAGGAGCCTCAACCTCTTGCTTTGTTTGAGGAATTTGGCGATAGTTCATTAAATTTCCGCTTGCTTTTCTGGGTTCCTTTTGAGTTGGGAATTGGTGTGAAAAGTGATATTGCCATTGGTGTTTACAATATCTTTGCTGAAAATAATATTACAATTCCATTTCCTCAGGTTGATCTTAATGTTAAGAAGGAAGATGAGGAAATGATTGAGGATGCAAAGCCAAAACACAAATCAAAACCAAAAGCAAAAAAAACGATTAAATCAGGACCTGTCGAAGATGCTGAGTTGGGCAACGATTCAGTTAATGATTTGGAAAAATGATTCCATAATTAATCATTGTTGTCTGGTTAAAATAATTAATCCCCTGCAGGGAAGCGAAATATTTTTTAATCACCTGGGTTACAATAAGGTATCCGCTACGTGGAATTCGCTGTAGGCGATATATTAGTGTAGCAAATAACATAGCCCCGTTTATTTATACCTCGTAGAGGTTGCACGAACACAGTTTACAATAAATTTCAGACATTTTTAGCAGACAGTAGTAATAATTAATACTGAATGTGGTTTCATTTAATCGCTAAAGCAAAACCAAATAAAGGGATGTAGTTTGTATCAAAAACAGGACATTCTAAAGCAGACAATTTTTTTTTACTTTTGCCGCAGTATTGCAGGATGTTCTATCGCTGTCCGCCTATGGCGGAAAGAGGAAAGTCGGGACAACACAGGGCGCCATACTTCTTAGAGGGAAGGGTTTCGAGTATTCGGAATACAGCAAGTGTCGCAGAAAATAACAGCCTATCCGCCTTAAGGTGGAGGCAATGGTGAAAATGTGGGGTAAGAGCCCACGACACTG
>JAOZNY010000320.1 GCA_029933565.1 Bacteroidales bacterium | reverse complement strand
AAAACACCTTTTGGCGAACTTATTCTTGGGTCGTTTAATGAGCAACTATGCCTTGCCGATTGGCGATACAGAAAAATGAGAGATTCAATTGACTTACGGATAAAAACCGGTTTAGATACCGATTTCATTGTTGGGAACTCAAAAATAATTGAGGAAACTAAATTACAACTAACCCAATACTTTAATAATGAAAGAACTGAATTTGATATTCCTCTTTTATTAATTGGAACAGACTTTCAGAAAAGTGTTTGGAATGAATTGATGGATATTCCCCATGGCAAAACAGAAACTTATTTGGGACTTTCTAAAAAACTAGGGAACGAAAAAGCAATCAGGGCAGTAGCCTCAGCAAATGGGGCGAATGCTATTTCAATTATCGTACCTTGCCATCGAATTATTGGCAGTAATGGAAAGTTGGTTGGTTATGCTGGTGGACTGAGTACTAAAAAGAGACTGCTCACTTTGGAGAATGCATTGAATAATAATCAACTGGCACTATTTTAGTTTTCAGAATTGAGATGTTTTCAGAAACTAGATAAGAATAAACCTTAAAAAAGTATGAACAAAATGTATTCAAAAGACAACATCATTATTGAAAGAACAGCAAGTGGAATCCCATTAATAAAAGTTGATAATGAGCGGGATATGTACTTTGGATTTGGCTATTGTCATGCCACCGACAGAGGAATGCAAATGATGATGATGAAGATTTTGGGAACAGGAACTGCATCTCAGCATTTAAATGGTGATAATGAAATGCTTGAAATAGATAAGTTTTTCAGGCGCATGAACTGGCATAATAATCTAAAAGACGAAATTCAAAAACTTAATAAACATGAGGATGATTTAGCCCAGGCATATTGCGATGGTGCTAATGCAGCTTTTGCAGAAAATAAACCATGGGAACTTAAATTACTTTTAGGGTTTAAGGATTTCAGATGGGGAAAAACAGATATTGCTTTATTGGCCCGAATGGCTGGCTATTTGACTCTGGCACAATCACAGGGAGAAATAGAAAGGCTGTTTGTGCAAATGGTGCAGCAAGGAGTAAATAAAAAATTGCTCAATGAACTTTTCCCGGATATTCTTGGAAACTACGATGAAGACCTTCTAAAAAAGATAAAACTTACTGAAAAAATCATTCCTGATGCTGTGAAATGGAATGTGGCATCTTCGGCATTTATGGCCTCAAACAACTGGGTAATTTCAGGAAACAAAACAAAATCGGGTGCTGCCCTACTGGCAAACGACCCACACCTGGAAATTAACAGACTACCTTCAGTTTGGTACGAGATTACAATACAAATGGGAGAACGATTTGCCTACAGTGCAACTATGCCAGGTCTTTCTACTTTGCTTATCAGCAGAACAAATGATTTGTCGTGGGGTGCAACATATACTTTTATGGATGCCACCGATTCGTGGATTGAACAATGCAAAGATGGGAAATATTTGAAAGATGATAAATGGCATGAGTTTGATGAACGCAAAGAGTTGATTAATGTAAAAAAAGGCAAAGCCATTGAAATCACTTATTATGAAAATGAACATGGCGTATTAGATGGGAATCCATACGAAGAAGGCTATTACTTAACAACAAAATGGAGCGGTGAGAAGTCAGGAGCAATCTCAATTAAAGCCGGTTTTCAAATGTGGAATACGGACAATGTTAAAGATGGTATGGAAACAATTGGAAAACTCGAAGCAAGTTTTAGTTGGGTTTTAGCAGATACCAAAGGTAATATTGGCTTACAAATGTCGGGATTAATGCCAAAACGAAAAGAAGGTGTAAGTGGTTTTGCTCCCGTGCCGGGATGGCTTTCAGAAAACGACTGGCAAGGATATCATGCACCAGAAGATTTACCGCGAGCCTACAATCCCGAAGAAGGATACATAATTACCACTAACAATAATTTAAACCACCTTGGTAATGTTGCTCCAATTAATATGCCCATGGGCGAATACAGAGCAGACAGGATAAAACATCTTCTGGATTTAAATGAGAAAACCGGCATTGAAGATATTAAAAAGATGCATTTCGACACCTACTCTCTGGAAGCAGAACTGTTTATGGAGATTATCAAACCTCTACTTCCCGACTCAACAAACGGTGAATTATTAAAAAATTGGGATTTGTGTTATAATACAGATTCCAAGGGAGCATATTTGTTTGAGATGATTTATCGGAGACTTTATCACGAAGTTTTTGGCAGTGCTTTGGGTATGGAATTGGTTGATTTCCTTCAAAACCAAAGTGGTGTTATCATCGACTTTTATGCAAACTTTAATAATATCTTACTTTCTGATGATTCAGCATGGTTTTCAGGAAGGAAACGTGAAGAGATTTACAAAAAAGCAATAAATTCAGCATTGGCTGATGATGCTAAAGAATGGGGCGATATAAATAATATTATTCTTACGAATATGCTATTAGGCAATAAGTTGCCTAAATTCATGGGTTTCGACAAAGGTCCGTTTCCATTACCGGGAGGAAGGGCAACAATCCATCAGGGGCAGGTTTATACAAGTGCTGGTAGGAGCACCAGTTTTGCACCTTCATTTCGTATGATTACTGATATGGGTGAGAACATTGTTCACACAAATCTTGCAGGAGGAGTTAGCGATAGAAGATTCTCCAATCTTTACAATAACGACTTTACAAATTGGAAGAAGAGGATTTATAAAAAACTTGAGTTTTAGTGAAACGGGGTTGAACAAAAATGATTATCC
This sequence comes from Bacteroidales bacterium, assembly GCA_029933565.1. Classification (GTDB taxonomy): domain Bacteria; phylum Bacteroidota; class Bacteroidia; order Bacteroidales; family F082; genus BM524. The sequence continues at coordinate 21 of JAOZNY010000320.1, read as the reverse complement.
ATAAATGTACCACATGAAACA
>JAOZNY010000319.1 GCA_029933565.1 Bacteroidales bacterium | reverse complement strand
CATATAAAGCATCTTTCTCATTAATAACTTGTTTAGATGTTGTTCCTGATGACACCAATGAATGAAATCCTGAGACAGCACCACAGGCAATAACAATAAACAAAAAAGGCCACATTGGCGGTGCATCAGAAATATGAGGATGAAATGCAGGTGCTACCATTTTAAGTTCCCCGGCAAATGCCGAAAAAATAACCCCCGCCATTAGCAACACCATAGCAATTATCAATTGATGTGTGTTTATAAAATCTCGTGGTTGCAAAAGTGTTTTAACAGGTAAAACAGAAGCCACATATGCATAAATCAATAAGGCAATTGTCCATACTCCTGTTGCAGGAATTCCAAACATAGCAGGCATCTCAAATGGAATATAATAACCTATAACTACTGTTATATACATTATTACAACAGCATAAATACTCCATACCCAAACATTCTTACCTTTTTTATTTACGTAATAGCCCAACAAAACTGCAATTGGAATTTCCATCCAAACCGGAAAAACAGCAGCAGGGTACATTTTAAAAATTACTGCTATTACAAGTCCGAAAACTGCAATTATAATCCAGAGTTCCAGAAATATAATTATAAAAAATAAGAGCCGGATTCTTTTGTTAATTTGCTTCCCTGCAATATCGGCAATGGATTTCCCTTTTTGACGCATTGAAATTACCAATACTCCAAAATCGTGAACAGCACCAATAAAAATACTTCCAAAAAATATCCAGAGTATGGCAGGTACCCAACCCCATATCACGGCTATCGCCGGACCTACAATTGGCCCTGTACCGGCAATTGAAGCAAAATGATGCCCGAAAATTATTTCTTTTTTAGTGGGCTGGTAATCAACTCCATCCTGTAACTCAACCGATGGTGCCACACGATCTTTGTCGAGTTTAAATATCCATTTACTAATGTATTTACCATAAAAACGGTACATTAAAATGTAGCCGCCAAAAACAACTACCATTAAAATAAGAGCACTCATAAAATTATTGCTTTATCCATTTTGTTCTTGTTCCCGTAATCTCATCATAGAAAATATAAATACCTGGCTTCAGCATGCTAACATCAAGCATTTTGATTTGTTCCCTTTCAATAATTTCTGAAGATAAAATCTGACCATTTATATTCATTAGATCTACTTTCCTTATGGTATTACTAATATTTTTTATGAAAATATTATTTGTTGCAGGATTTGGGAATACTTCAACATAATTTTCAAATTTTTCATCTACTCCAACATGAGAAGAAATAATTATCGAGACAGTATCCCAACTTAATAAGTCGTTTGAAACAAACTGAATAGTAAGAAACTCTCCCGCACTTTCGTATTCGTGGGTTGGGTTTTGCTCGGTACTAAAATAACCATCACCAAAATCCCAATACCAATAAGTTGAGTTAACACTAGTATCCGTAAACATTACAATATTTTCAAATCCAACCAACTGAAAACCTGCTTTTGGTTTGTGGATATTCAAAGCGAAATCTTCAACTTTGTTAAAAACCGAATCCCAATACTGGTTAGGCTGGTCCGGCCAATTACCATTATCAGTTCCATAAAACTCATGGCCTTCACCCCATACAAAATATGTTTCGGCTGTATTGCCATAACTTGCTAACTGTTCAGCAACCGGACCACTGCCATAAGTAGGTGGGAAATTTTCATTTCCAAATGCATAGCCAAAACCAAAGGGAACAGTTTGGTCGGCAGTGCCATGGGCAAGAAAAACAGGCAGAGTATCTGTTGAAATAATCAGACTTGTATCTTTAAGAGCACCCCACAAAGCAATAATTCCATTTGCCTTACCTGAGTGCTGAAAATCGTTTCCAGAACAATCGAGGCAACCAAGGTCGGGCGAGGTAAATGTGTCTGAAGGCCTGTCGTCTTCGGTATCCATAAAAAAGTTATGCTGACAAATATATGCTCCGGCACTACTTCCCAAAAGGTAAATATTATTAGTGTCTATTCCATAAACATCTGCATTCTCCTTAAAAAATCTAATTGCAGCACGCCCATCCTGAATACCACGGTAAACTGCTCGTGTTGAACTTGAAGCACTAATAATGCTCATGCCCAATCGGTAGTCAATGCTTGCTGTAACATAACCACGATGTGCCATCGAATCGCAAAAGGCCTGCATATCTTCAACTTCTTTACTACCCGACAGAAAAGCGCCTGAATGGGCACAAATTATTGCAGGACGGTGTTCAAGTGTATCGCCTAAAGGCTGAAAAATATCCATTAGCAAATTCTGAGGGGAAGTATTATTTTCGTCAAAATAAGGGAAGTTGATAGCCGGAGCATTGCCATAAATCACATTGTCATCTATTGTAATTTCATCAAATACTGATTCAAAATAACGGGAGTTGTAAGGGATTTGGGCAATTATGGCCTCTGTAGTCAGAATAATCAGTAACAAAAAAAGAAGAATCCGTTTGTTCATGAACAAGAATTATTGGTAGCACTAAAATAGATATTTTTCCTACCTTTAAGCCGTGAATTCAATATTTATTATTCAACTGATTGTTAGTTTTTTTGTAGGAGGAGGATTTGTTGCCTTGCTTACCCTTCTTGCCGAGAAGGCAGGTTCACGCTTATCGGGCATTATTATTTCATTTCCATCTACTGCTTTGCTGGGTTTCTTCTTTCTGGCCTGGACACAATCACCCGAGGAAGTCGCTTTAATTGTTCCTGCTACTTTGATACCAATGGGTATTACTGTTTTATTTCCTGTTTTTTATATTTATATAGCCC
>JAOZNY010000318.1 GCA_029933565.1 Bacteroidales bacterium | reverse complement strand
GAAAACCGTTGATCGCGCAAGCGGTCCGAGGGTTCGAATCCCTCATTTTCCGCAATACTAAATCCCATTGCACTTTGTGCAGTGGGGTTTTTTGTTTTCAGTAATATCAAAAAAAAAAATTGTAAACGTTGGAAAACAAAAAAGATCATAACGTGATAGCGTTGGGGTTTAGTTTTACAAGGCTCACACACAATGGGATAACTGAAAGTAATCCCTCATTTTCCGCAAAAAAAACCCTGTGCTCCAATTGGAACACAGGGTTTTTTGTTTGTGAGGTATACAAATTATTATTCAACAATTATCTTCTTAGTAATAAGTTTATTATTAATATTCAATGTAACAAGATAAACACCATTTGCCAATGCATTTCTATCTAGTTCAACTAGTTGAGAACCTGAAGAAAGAACTCCCATATCAATAGTTTTTACTTTTTCTCCCATCAAACTGTAAACATTTATTACTACTTTTTGTGTATTATTTAAGGAAAATGAAATATTTGCTTTTTCGTTAAATGGATTGGGAAAAACTGATAAATCGCTTGAAGTGATTTCTTCTTCTATTCCAACCCATCCCGTTGTAAACTCTGTACTTGCCATACTACCAAAGTCTGAGCCTTCAAAAATTATACTACTGCCTCCATGAAATAAAATAAAAAATCCAGGAGTTTCCAGTCCGTCGCCACCAGCATCAAAAATGGCAAAAGAATAACACTCGTCAGTACTTAATTCAAAAGTTTCATTAATATTCTCACCTGGGTCAGTGTATGAATCACCTGAATAAACCACTTCATCATTGGAATCTTTTAATTCCCAACTAATTTCTTCAGGATTATCATCCATGCGAATCATTAAATTTACAGTTTCTTCAACAGACATCGCTATTTCAAAATCCTGTGCCAAAGTATCATTTTTAGGGAATTCATCATCAACGCCATTTGGACTGGTGGTATAAACTGTAGCAGTATTATTATCCTGTCTAATAAAATCTATTGAAGGAAGATCAACATCTGCAGTCTCAAGATACGCCAAATTACCTGTCCACTGTATTGTAGATAAATCCTCACCATTTACAGAATAACTAATATCAGTTTGTGTAAGAGCAATTTCTGAATTGTTTCTAATTGTTACTTTAGGAGCAACTGAACCAGAACAGTTTCCCTCCGGAATATTCCTAAGGTCTGTTAGTGCCACATCGTAATCATTGGCAGGGCCAAAATCAGACAATTGCATTTTGAAGCCTTGTAGAATTTCGTGTGTAGTATTGTCTTGCAAGAAAACTACGAGTTCGCAATGCTCATACACCCAACTATCGTCAATACTAAAGTCTACATTAACAATCTGAGTGTCGTTTGCCGAAAAATCTATTGCTGTACCATATTGATCAGGAGCCATAAGTCTTTCAATGTAGTGAAGTTCTGTCATTCCTTGCCAGTTCTCTTCAATTTCGGATTCAGTTACAACAACGTGTAATTTGAGGTTTGAAGCAGAAGATGCTGCCACCTTTTCCAAAGTTATTTCTGTAAAATAATCTGAAAAACCAGCCGTTTCTCCAACAACATTTATTGTAAAAGAAGACATAATAGCCTTTCTTTGATTGTATTTTGGAAGATATTGTGGATACAAACTAGTTGTATGGTTACCTCCTACTACCGTCAAAACCCCATCGAAATGAGCATCGGGTATACCACCAACACTATTGTAATTATTACGTGAGTTTCCAAAAGCATTAGTATATGTGTCACCATTATGATATTCGATAACAGCAACATCTTTCCCATTTGCAATTAGGTCTTCAGCGCCCATAGCAGCACCGGGGCAATAATAACACCATGTACCTGTGGCTATTTCTAAAACCACCATATTTCTTTCTACTTGTTGTGCGTTTAAAGAAAATGCAAATAGCATTGCTAAAAGGATTGATAAAAAAGTAATTCTCTTCATTTTAATTAAGTGTTTGATTTATAGTTTAATTATTAAACTTTCTTTTATTAATTAAGGCGCTAAAATATACAAATAAAAGAGACAAGGTGATTAAAGATTAAGTTGCATTTTTGTTGATTCTATCATATTAATTCATTATCCAACTGAGTGAAACCTCACCAATTCATCAATAGGGCTCTTAATTATCTTTCCTGGCTTTAATCCCCTTATTTCCAATACTTCCCTTAAAACATCCTGAAAACTATATGCAACTGAGCCAACAAAACTAATTTCATATTTATCAAAGTCTGTGTATTTTATTATTTGCTTGTCGATGAAATTGTTAAAGTTTAGTTTTACAATTTCCAGTATCCAGGGATTAGAAATATTCTCAGAAGCAAACTTACTGATGCCGGCTAAAAATTTATTTGGATTGTCCTGCTTATAAATTCTTTCCATTGCTGTTGTGAAATCAATACCATAAAAGTCGTAAAACTGTTGTGAAATGTCCTTTGGTGCATTTCCAAGTAGAATTTCAGTTAAGATTAATTTCCCAAGATAAACACCACTACCCTCATCACCAAGTAAATAACCCAATGACGGTACATTTTCAACTATCTCTTTTCCATTCCAAAGGCAAGAATTTGAGCCAGTACCTAAAATACAGGCAATACCATTATTATTTCCACAAAGCGCAACTGCTGCTCCATACAAATCGTGATTCAACTGTATATCCGCTTCCGGAAACATTTCCCAAAGCGATGTTTTAACCAACGCACAATTTGTTTGGCTTGAGCAACCTGAACCGTAAAAAAAGATGGAGTTAACATCTGAGAAATTAATATCTCCAG
>JAOZNY010000094.1 GCA_029933565.1 Bacteroidales bacterium | reverse complement strand
AACCTTAACCTTAACCTTAATCTCAATCTCAGCTTTATCCTCCTTCACATACTTTTGCTCGATAAATAAATCTTCAATACTGATATCTTTTTCAAACTTAATCCTGGCATCTTTCCAAATGCCCATTGTTACTATTTTTGGACCCCAATCCCAGCCAAACTGATAGGCTGCTTTACGTGTAAAACCTCTGTCGTCGGGGAGTTTGTAGTTTAGTTTTTTGGCTTTTTGTTCATTGATTTCTATGGGGTTTTTAAACACCAGTCTAAGAGAATTATCTCCCAACTTAAGAATACTGTTAATTTCAGTCTCCCATTTTACAAACATATTGTCGGTTCGTAAAATCAAACTGTCGTTAAGAAAAACATATGCATAGGTGTCAAGACCTTCAAAAACGATTGTTGCAGTTTGATTTTGGATTAGAGAACTATCGATAAAAAACTTGCAAGTATAAATCCAATCTTCCTGACCTACCCATTGAACTTCTTTCTCATTGAGCCGATAAAATGAATCAGGGATTATTCCTTCTTTTAATAGTGTAAGGTGTACATCGGAAGGGTTTGCATTTTCAACAGAAATATCACTATTCAGATTTTCTAACTTCCAGTTTAGTTTTTTCAAATCTATTTGTTGAGCAGAAATTTGATTTAGGCTAAGCCCTAGCAAAACAAAAATGATTAAAAATCTATGTTTAAACATAATTTTGAATATCTGTTAAGATAGAAACCAAAAGTAAAAATAATAGTTCAATAACTAGGTAAATGGATTTTGTAATATTTGTACTTTTGCAATTCCATTTTACTAAAAGAATAAATATGGATTTATCAAACCAATTAAACTGTAGGATTACGCAAACCGTTCAGGTTTCACCTATAATGAAAATTATTAAAGTTAGCCCGGTAGACTGGAAATTTCCAGCATTTGAAGCTGGTCAGTTTGTTGCTTTAGGTCTTTCACCTGATGCAGGAAGATGTAAAGAAGCAACTGAGGAACATTCGGAACCAAAACCCGATAAACTTATCAGAAGGGCATATTCAATAGCATCTGCTTCAACAGAAGATTCGGTAGAGTTTTATATTACACTTGTTCATTCAGGCCAATTAACACCCAGAATTTTTGATTTGAATATTGGAGATAAAATTTTCATGGGGAAAAAGGCCGTTGGCATGTTTACCCTTGACCAAATTGACGATGAAAGAAATGTTGTTTTAATAGCAACAGGAACAGGAGTTGCACCTTATATGAGTATGTTGCGTTCAAATGCTTTGCGGAGAAAAGGCAGAATTACTGTTATTCATGGGGCTGCCAATAGTTGGGATCTGGGATATTCATCGGAATTAAAACTTCTTGCTTCAATGTTCCCTAATTTTTCATATTACCCGACTATTACAGAACCTAAAAATGAACCAGTTGGTTGGGAAGGCGATACAAGATTTATTCGAGATATTTGGGAAGATGGTTTTTCACAAAAACATTGGGGTTTTGACCCAAGTCCTGAGGATACTGATTTCTTCCTTTGTGGTAACCCACGAATGGTTGATGGCATGAAAGAATCACTTTTTGCACAGGGATTTAAAGACCATAAGAAAAAAGAACCAGGTCAGATTCATGCTGAAGAGTTTTAAGGTAAAGGTTTAGATTAAGGTTGTCTCCTTCGCTGCGCTACGGCGACTGAAAGAGGTTCAACCCGAATTTATTAAAATATTAAGGCAGTTTATGGCTGCCTTTTATTTTTGCTATTTTTGCAATTTATAACAATTCTAAATTATAATGAAATGGATAGAGACGAAATTATTTGCAATTGTATGCAGATTACCAGAGGAGAGATAATAGACTCGATAAAGAAAGGTTCAAAAACGATAGAGGCAGTTGGTGAGGATACAGAAGCAGGAACAGTTTGTGAATCGTGCCATGACGATATTCAGGAAATTCTGGATGGCTTAAAATAGCCTGCATTACAAAGTTTAATATTTAAACTTGTTAGCCTAAGTTACAAACATAGACTAGCATTAGGCATAAAAAAAAGCCCTGCTTGCAGGGCTTTTTTTTATGTGTTTGTATTTTTTAGTTCAGAGAATAGAAGAAGGGTAATCGAGCCTGAACACCCTGCATGCGCTGAATAGATTTAATCTGTTTGTAATATGTTTTGAACTCACCTAATTCATCGCCAATAATTCTAGCTTTGGTTTCTCCCGTAAGTTCTAGCATTATTTGCTCAATAAACTCTTTTCTCTCAGGATATTCCCTTAACCTGAAGTCTTCACCAAGTTCTGCTTGCTCAGCAGCGTAATCAATTGCATCTTCGAGGCCACCCATTTTGTCAACCAATCCAATGTTAATAGCATCGGCACCTGTCCAAACACGACCCCGGGCAATATTGTTTACATACTCCGGTTTTAGGTCTCTAGTTGTCGCAACCAGGTTTATAAAGTTGTCATAAATTATAGTTATTTCACCATTTAATTTTTCCTTTTGGAAATCGCTCATTGGAGCCATTACGTCGATAAAATTTGCATTCTCATTTGTAGAGACATAGTCGAATGTAATTCCAAGTTTGTTGGTCATTAGGCCTTGAAAATTAGGAATAATTCCAAATACACCAATTGATCCAGTAATTGTAGTTGGCTGTGCAAAAATATAATCTGCACTGGTTGCTATCCAGTAGCCTCCCGAAGCGGCAACATCACCCATGGATACAATAAATGGTTTTGCTTCTTTTGCAAGTTCCACTTCGCGGCGAATAACATCTGATGCAAGTGCATCACCACCAGGAGAATTAACACGCATTACAATTGCTTTTACATTTTCGTCAAGTCTTGCTTTTTTAATTGCTTTGGCAATCTTGGCCGATCCCATTGAACCATCACCACCGCTGCCTTGAACAATATCGCCAATGGCATAAACAATGGCAATTTTATTTTTTGAGATATTAGTTTTGCCAACTTTTACACTTTTGTATTTGCCGCAACTGATAGTGGCAAGTTTCTCGTCCTCGTCTTTACCCGTTTTTTCTTTGAGTTTAGCAATTACCTGATCTCTGTATAGCAAGCCGTCAACAAAGTTTAGTTCAAGAGCTCTTTCAGAGTTTGTAACCTCCAGTTGGTCAGCAATTTCATTTAAATCGGCAATGCCAATTCCACGAGTGTCACTTACTGTTTCAAGAATTTTACCCCAAATGGAGTTCAATAAAGCTTCGTATTGTTCCCTGTTTGCCTCGCTCATCTTTTCAAGCAATAATGGCTCAACAGCACTTTTATATTTGTTGTTCGGTCCACGTAAAACCTGAATGTCAATTTCGAGGCTCTCCAACATATTTTTAAAGAAGAACAACTGTGCATTTAATCCTTTAAATAAGATCATCCCTTTTGGATTCATATAGATTTCGTCGGATACGCTGGCAAAATAATAGCCTTTTTGATCGTACGAATTTCCATAACTAACTATAAACTTACCCGATTCCTTAAACTCAACAAGTTTATTTCTAATTTCTTCACTCATGGCCATCCCGGCAGGAATAGTTTCCATATCAATAAAAATTCCATCGATATTTGAGTCCTTCTTTGCTTTCTCAATATTTTTTAGAATATTATTTAAGCCGACAGGCTTTTTCGATTCCATAGTGGCAAAGTCAAATCCCTCTAAGGGGTTGTCAGTACTGCGATCTTTGATCTCAGTTTTCCAGTTAAGGTGCAAAACTGTATTGGGTTTAATACTGACCTCTTTATTTTCTGTCATGGCAACTATGCCGGCAATCATTATTACAAAAAATAACGTTACTATTACAATTGTTAGCAAAGTTCCAGCAAACGATGCAAACATAAATTTAAAAAACTGTTTCATGATACTTTATTTATTTAATAATATTTCTGCGAATTAATATTAATGTTCAAAAACAACAAACATTTAATCGGCGACTGACCGAAAATAATCGGTAAACGGTCCACCTTTCAGTGTTAGTGTAATTGCCTAAAATTCTTAATTACAATATTAACACAATATTAAGTATGAATTAAATTAAATGATAGAAAAAAGTGATTGCCAACACAGAAATATTGTAATAAAAATAACTGCCTATTAAAAATGCTTCACCTTGACTAATTTTGGTGAAAACTTAAGTTGTTTCGTAGTAAATTACATTTCTGTTTTTCCTAATTTTGTAATTATCTTAATTAGTATTTATGAGTATTGTAAACCATGTTTTTGTACTGCTTGGAGGGAATATTGAGCCACGAATGGAGAATATCATAAAGGCGAAGCATGAGTTGCAAATGAGATTAGGGAGTATTAAATCCGAATCTTCAATTTATGAAACTAAAGCCTGGGGTTTTAATACTGATAAAAAGTTTTTAAATGTGGTATTGCTAATAGAGACAAGTTTAAGTGCAGAATTATTTTTAGAAGAGGCTTTGAAAATTGAAATGAATTTAGGAAGACAAAGGAATGCAACTGAAGATTATTCATCGCGGCCTATTGATATTGATATACTGTATTTTAATTCGGAAATAATAAATAGTAAGAACCTTGTTGTTCCGCACCCGCGCATTCATTTAAGGAGGTTTACATTAGTGCCACTTGTTGAAATATCTCCTAATTATGTTCATCCGGTATTTAATAAAACCAATGAGGAGTTGCTTGCTAGTTGCGATGATAAATTGGATGTAAAAGAATTTATAGTATAAAATGAATCATAATTTTATTTCAATAGAAGGTAATATTGGGGCTGGTAAAACTAGTCTTGCAAGTATGATTGCTCGCGACTTTAACGCAAAGTTAATATTAGAGCAATTTGAGGAAAATGCCTTTTTGCCCAAGTTTTATAAGGAGCCTGATAAATATGCCTTTCCACTTGAAATGGCGTTTCTTGCTTCTCGTTTTCAGCAATTAAAAGATCAACTTGGCGACAGGGAACTTTTTAAAACATTTACAATTTCAGACTATTATATTATTAAGTCCTTAATTTTCGCTGGCAAAACACTTGCTATGGATGAATTGGCATTGTACAACAGATTCTTTCAGATTATCCATTCACAACTTCCCAAGCCCGATTTGTTTGTATTTTTATATGTTGAAACTCCTAAACTTCAGGAAAACATTAAGGAAAGAGGAAGGGATTACGAACAAGAAATAAAGGATGAGTATCTTGATAAAATACAAAATGGATATTTTGAATTTATGAGGCATGAAAGAGATATGAAGATTTTATTAATGGATACAAACAATTTGGATTTTGTACATAATAAAAAGGACTATCAATTAATTGTTGATGAAATAAACAAAGAGTACAAGCCAGGAATAAACCGAGTTACTTTTTAACTCTCTCTAATAATATAGTTATCCAACTTTTGGTTTGAGCAAAAAGAAACTCCGGTCACATTTTACTGCAACCGGAGTTTTCAAAAAGTTTAATCTATTTTTATTTTATTAGAGCCTGGAAATTGACATCTTCTCTATATTTCAAGAAAATCACATCATTAGTAGCACACTTCTTATATTTCTCGTCTGCTTTAATTGCATTTCCTAGATACTTAAAAGTATTGTCACTATCGTTGTTCATTGCTGCTGCAGCGGCTTGGATATACAATGTTTCACCATCTTGTGGGTTAACACATGCAAATGTTTTTTGTGCACCGCTATAGTTTTTGTTCAACAACTGAGCTAAACCAAGGTTGTAATCACAACTTGCTCCAGAAAGTAATGTTTCAGCATTAGCATAGTCACCTTGATAAATTTTAGTGATGCCCATATTGTAATCAACATCAGCTCCTAATTCCTGTGATTTTGTAAAACATTTCTCAGCATGGTTGTAATCTCCTTCATAAAGTTTTACAATACCCATATTGTTACTAATCTCAGCAGAATTCTCGTTCATTTCATTAGCCTTTACCAAAAGTTCTTTGGCAGCATCAATATTACCTAATGCAATTTCAACAGCAGCAGCATTATTTACCGCTCTCCAGCATTTTGGATACTGATCCATAGCGTTGGCATAAATTTGCTTTTTAGTGTTTAAATCATCTGTTAGGTTGGCGGCATAAAGAATTTCATTAACTGATAATTGTGATGGATCAGAAGTTGAAAGTTCAGCAATTTTTGCCTTTGGCTTCTTTGGTTCGTAAGAGTTAACTGCTATGTCAGCACGTCTAAGTGGAGGAAGAATATCACGTTCCAATTCAGGATAAATCAAGATCATATTACGAATTTCTTCTTCTTTCTTACTTGCATCAGCTGAGTTAACAACATTGATGATAGCATTTTTATCAGCAATTGCTGAGTTCTCAACCGAAGTCATAAAACCATTCCAGTCAGGACCATTACCGTTAAGAATGAAATTCATGTCGTCAGCGCCTTCACCAATTTTCTTTTTCATGAATTTCTCAGCAGTCTCGGCACGTTTTAGTGAGAGACCTTCGTTGAAAGTTTCTTCTCCTTCAGGAGATGCCCAACCGTTGATAGTTATGTTTTTAACTGCCCAGCCTTTTTCAATGTCACCTGTAGACCCATTAAGTTTTTCCGTATTTCCTTCGTCTTTGTTTAAAGGAAGTCTGTTATTAAGGTTTGCAAGATTAACCTGGAAATAAATATCAGCCTGTTGGGTGATGATAGTTTCAAGTTGGTATCCGTCTGGAGCAAAATTCTTTACTTCCATATGGCGAACAAATTTGGTTAGGTGAATAACCCCGTCAGCAAGTTTTCTTGGTTCTGCTTGTGCCGCTTTTGAGCCATTTGCTAAGGCATTACCACAAGTAGTAAATGATTCACCATTGTCGTTATAAACAACAGGAGCAACAGATAATTCGGAAACAGCCATTCCTTCTTCGTAAGGAACTTCAGCAGTGTATTCAAAAGAACCACCATTCTTATATGAAATTAAAGTGCCATCACCATCTACATCTTCACCTTTAAAGAACATTGGCTCAAATGCAGTTTCACCACCGTCATATTTTAATACCGGAGTGAAGCACATAATTGCATTTTCGTTGAAGTATTTTGGAGGGAAAGTACCTTTGATAGTAACTTCTACCATATCACCAACTTCTTCCAAAGGATTTGGAGTAGCCATTAACTCAACTTTGTCGAAGTTATTTGCCATTTTAGCAGGGCTTTTGCTAATAAACTTATAGCGAAGACCTAAGTTGAAATGAGAATACGAATCGTTGATAAATGCTTTTTCACCATGGCTAACATTATCAGCCCAGTCAGTATCCATCCATGTATAAGTGTAGTCACCATAAACATCCCATTTTTCAGCAACGTTAAAAGTAAGTTCTCCACCAAAAGGAACGGTTAAAGCAATCTTTCTGTCACTCATACCATTTCCTTGTGCAGTACTTCCATCAGCTGCATATTTACCTCTGTTTGCTACGCGAGCTCCAGTAATTTGGTCTTCGGTTCTTGAATTAAATTGAGTTTGGCCTAATCCACCATGAAGGCTAATTGAAAACAATCTGTCCTTATAGCCACCAAAAAGGTTCATAAGGTTAATGCTTGCCTGTAAGTCGCCACTCATATAATCCATATTCATTTTTAAATCCTGATGTACTCCGGCTCCGGCCCCAATATTGTTTTTGGGTGGAATGTTTTGCTGTTGACCTTTTGCAAAGCCACGCATTGCATTAACTTGAAAGTTTAACCATGGAGTTAACTGATATCCAATTCCCAGTCCACCAGTTACACTAGTATTTGCTAAGTCAGGAGCAGCACCGTGTTGTGCTAAGTCACCATGAAACCAACTAGGTCCAAATTGTCCCTGTATGAAAAGAAAACTGTTGAAACTTGAACTTTTCTTTTCTGTTTTTGCGTCATTAGTTCCTTCATCCTGTCCAAAGAAGGAAAGGGGCATGAGAAACATGCTTAGGATTAAAACGCTTGTTAAAATAGAATAAACTTTTTTCATGATTTTTGAATTTTATTATCAAATAAAAATATTAGTTACAAATGTATAAAAAATTTGAAAAATTAATTGGTTTTGGTATTTGCAAAGATATAACATATTGATATTAATAACAATAACTATAAAAGATTTTTACGATGGAGAACAAATTAGGTTACGATAATTTTAAGTACCTGAGATTCAGGGCAATACTGTAGATTGCGATTCCACAGCTCACGGTAACGTTAAATGAATGTTTAGTTCCTAACTGCGGAATTTCTATACAAACATCTGAATTATTTATAACTTCATCGCCAACTCCTTTAATTTCGTTACCTAAAATAAGAGCGTATTTGTTTCCTTGAGCAGGCTTAAATTCATCTAAGATTATGCTACCTTCAGCCTGTTCTAATGAGGCAATTATATAGCCTTTTTCTTTTAATAAATTTACTGATTCCAAAGTGTTTTTAAAGTACTTCCAATCTACCGATTCAGTAGCACCCAGAGCGGTTTTGTGTATTTCTCGATGTGGAGGACAGGCAGTAATTCCACATAAATGAATCTCCTCAACACGAAAAGCATCAGCCGTCCTGAAAATAGACCCGATATTGTTTAAACTTCTGATGTTATCTAATACTATAATTAAGGGTAATTTTTCCGATTTTTTATATTCTTCAACACTTATTCTTCCTAATTCATAAGTTTTTAACTTTCTCATGTTTACAACTTTAGTAGTTGGCAAAAGTAAAAATTGTAATAAACGGAAAGGATTTGTTTCATAAAATTATTTTGAGCAAATAAATAATTTGAAATTGAATGCTATCATTTTATACTTTTGTTGCTTACAAATTATGGCAGAAAAAATTAAAAAACATGCGGAAACTCCGCTGATGAAACAGTACAATAGCATTAAGGCTAAATATCCTGATGCCTTGTTGTTGTTTAGGGTTGGCGATTTTTATGAAACATTTGGAGATGATGCTGTAAGTGCATCAAAGGCACTGGGCATTGTACTTACAAAACGAAGAAATGGTGCCGCTGCATTTATCGATTTGGCTGGTTTTCCACATCATTCGTTGGAGACCTATTTACCAAAATTGGTAAGAGCAGGGTATAGGGTTGCTATTTGTGATCAATTGGAAGACCCTAAATTGGCAAAAAAAATTGTTAAAAGAGGTGTGACAGAATTAGTAACTCCAGGTGTTTCATTAAATGACAATGTATTAGAACAAAAAAAGAATAATTTTTTGGCTGCTATTCATCAGGAGACGGGCATTTCAGGAATTGCTTTATTGGATATTTCAACAGGTGAATTTTTTCTTGCTGAGGGATCGGAAGAATATATTGATAAATTGCTTCAGAGTTTTATGCCTTCAGAAGTTGTTGTACAAAGGCAAAAACGAGGAAGGTTTATCGAAAAATATGGAGATTCTTACTATATTTCTGTATTCGACGATTGGGTTTTTACTAACGATTTTGCCGATGAACTTCTTATTAAACATTTCAAAACCACTTCGCTAAAAGGCTTTGGAATTGAGAAATTTGATAAAGGGATTATTGCTGCCGGCGCAGTTTTGCATTATTTGTTTGAGACACATCACGATAAACTTGACCATGTTAATGGAATTAGCAGGATTGACGAAGGAAACTATGTTTGGCTCGATAGGTTTACAATGCGCAACCTTGAACTGATTAATTCATTAAGCCCCGAAGGTTCTACTTTGATAGATGTGATTGACAGAACAGAATCGCCCATGGGTGCCCGGTTGATGCGCCGATGGATAACACTTCCCTTAAAGGATAAAAATAAAATTGATGCCCGACTGGATATTGTTGCGAAGTTTGTAGAAAATCGTACTCTTTCTAATTCAATTTTAGAACAGTTGAAAAGAATTGGTGATCTTGAGCGCCTGATTTCCAAAGTGGTAACTACCAGAATAGGTCCTCGCGAAATGTCGCAACTTCATAGGGCACTGTTATCCGTTAAGGATATTAAGCAGGTTTTAACAGATAGTGATTTTAAACCACTTGAGTTAATTGCTGAAAAATTGAATATCTGTAGTTCGCTGGTTGTTAAACTTGAAAGTGAATTATTGCCTGAACCTCCTGCTACTATTAATAAAGGCCATGCAATTGCCAATGGAGTTTCAGATGAACTTGACGAACTTAGGCAAATTGCTTATTCTGGTAAGGACTATTTAAAACAACTTCAAAAAAGGGAATCGGAAAATACAGGAATTTCTTCCCTTAAGGTGGGATACAATAATGTGTTTGGTTATTATCTGGAAGTTACCAATGTGCATAAAGATAAAGTCCCCGAAGAATGGCATCGCAAGCAGACTTTGACCGGTTCGGAGCGTTATATTACCGAGGAACTAAAAGAATATGAACAGAAAATTCTTGGTGCAGAAGAAAAAATTCTTGCATTGGAACAAAAACTATTTGACGAACTGGTAAATTTTGCTGCAGGATTTGTAAAGTCAATACAGTTAAATGCTTCTGTGATTGCATCTGTTGACTGTCTGCTGTCATTTGCCAGGGTTTCAAAAGAGAATAATTATAAAAGGCCAACTTTAACCGATGGTTATGCAATTGATATTAAGTTGGGAAGGCATCCAGTAATTGAACAAAATCTTGCAGTTGGGGAGACTTATGTTTCCAATAATGTGTTTTTGGATAATGAAACCCAACAGATTATTATCCTAACAGGGCCAAATATGTCGGGTAAATCGGCATTGTTACGACAGACTGCTTTAATAGTTTTAATGGCTCAGATAGGAAGTTTTGTGCCTGTGAAAAGTGCTGATATTGGGATAGTCGATAAAATATTTACCAGAGTAGG
>JAOZNY010000317.1 GCA_029933565.1 Bacteroidales bacterium | reverse complement strand
GTGTCATCAGGAACAACATCTAAACAAGTTATTAATGAGAAAGATGCTTTATATGTTGGTTATGGTGGAATGTTGACTGAAGGTGCCCTTGCAACATTGGTTATAATTGCTGTTGCAGCAGGAATAGGAATGGGACTTAAAGATGAAAATGGGGAAATGCTCACTGGTTTTAATGCCTGGTCACATCATTATTCATCGTGGACAGCGGCCGAAGGGCTTGGCTCAAAACTGGATGCTTTTGTCCAGGGGTCGGCAAATATGATAGATTCAATTGGAATACCACCGGGAATTTCTATAGTGATAATGGGGGTTTTTGTAGCTTCTTTTGCAGGAACAACTCTCGATACCGGAACACGTGTTCAGCGCTATGTGCTTACCGAACTTTTTGGTGGAATGAGAATCAATATTTTTAAAAATCGCTATTTTGCAACTGCAGTTGCCGTAATATCTGCTATGGCTTTGGCTTTTGTAACAGGTGCTGATGGAAAAGGAGCATTAAAACTCTGGCCACTTTTTGGGGCTGTAAACCAAATACTTGCATCTATTTCACTTTTGGTAATTACAATTTACTTAAAAACGAAAGGTGGATGGAAATGGCTGATAAGTGGATTACCGGCAGTTTTTATGGCCATTAATATTTTTTGGGCTGTAATAATTAACCAACGCATTTTTGAAGGCGAAGGCAATGTGTTTTTAATAGTTGTAAATGCAGTTGTTTTAATTATTGCTATCTGGATTCTTGTGGAAAGTTTTATTGTTTTTTTTAAAACTAAGAAGGTTGGTTGAAACTATAGGTTGTTCACATTTCATAAATTAAAACCATTGCTGATCTGCTAGGCAGATAAAGTTTTAGTCTGTTAACTCCATTTTCTGACTGAGTTTGATGTGTCAATGTATCATCGTTTAAATTGGCTCCACCAAAGCGTTTATTGTCAGTATTTAAAACAACTTTGTATTTTCCTGATTTAGCCTCAAAACCATAGTCAGTAAAGGAAGTTGATGGGCTGAAGTTGAAGGCAAATACCAAATTTCCACGTTTGAAAATTAGTACTCCATCCGAAGTATTTTGAATAATGCCCTCTGGCTTAAAGGAAAGTGTGTTTTCATTCTTAATCAAGTTGATCATCGCTTTGTCAAACTCATTTAGGAAAAAATATTTCAGTTGCTTATTGTCAGATAATTCCCATTGTCGGCGGGCGTACTTAAAACTCCAATCATTGCCTTCACGTGGAAAGTCAATCCATTCGGGATGACCAAATTCATTACCCATGAAATTGAGATAACCATCGCCGGCAGTGGCAATGGTGACCAAGCGTAGCATCTTGTGCAAAGCCATTCCTCTATCTACAACAATGTTGTTATCAGATATTTGCATTGAAGTATACATATGCTTATCCATCAAGCGGAAGATTATGGTTTTGTCACCAACCATTGCCTGATCATGACTTTCGGCATAACTTATTGTACGTTCGTCATCTCTTTTGTTTATGAGTTGATAATATAATTCACCCATATCCCATTCTTCATCCTTTTTTTCTTTGATGGTTTTTATCCAATAATCGGCAACACCCATCGACATACGATAGTCAAAGCCAATTCCTCCATCTTCATAGGGAGAAGCAATTCCCGGCATACCGCTAACATCTTCTGCTATGGTAATTGCATTTGGGCTAATTTCATGAGTAAGTATATTTGCAAGAGCAAGATAAGTTAAAGCATCTTCATCTTGCTCATTATTGAAATACATATCGTAGTTAACAAAATCGATGCCGAGTCCATGATGATTATAAATCATACTGGTTACGCCATCAAATCTAAATCCATCAAAATGAAACTCTTCAAGCCAGTATTTGCAATTTGACAATAGAAAATTAATTACCTCATCTTTACCGTAATTAAAACATCTGGAATCCCAAACTGGATGATCGCCCTTTATGCCCTCATGAAAATACTGATAATCGGTACCATCGAATTTGGCTAAGCCCTCAAGTTCGTTTTTCACAGCATGAGAATGCACAATGTCCAGGATGACAGCAATTCCAAGTTCATGTGCTTCATCAATAAGTTCCTTTAGTTCTTCGGGTGTGCCGAATCGTGATGAAGGAGCAAAGTAATTAGAAACCTGATATCCGAATGAGCCATAATATGGATGCTCCTGAACAGCCATTAACTGAATAGTGTTGTAGCCAAGTTTAGCAATTCGTGGCAGTACATTTTTCTGAAATTCGGCATATGATCCTACTTTTTGCTCACTGCTTGCCATGCCTATGTGGGCCTCATAGATTAAAGGATTTTCAATTTTTATAGAAGAATTATTCTTCCATTTGTATATAGATGCAGGATCCCAAACCTGGGCAGAAAATATTTTTGTTTCTTCATCTTGTACAACACGCCGACAATAAGCAGGTATTCTCTCATGACTTCCAGTACCCCAATCGATAAGGAGTTTGTAGAGCATGCCATGTTGTAGGTCTTTTAAGGGTACTATACATTCCCAACTATCATTTTCAAGTTTTTCAAACCTAAACTTTTCCAGAATTTCCCAGTTGGAAAAGTCTCCAATTAAATAAATAGAAGTAGCATTCGGTGCCCATTCACGGATTACCCATGAGTTTTCTGTTCTGTGTAAACCATAATAAAGGTGGGCATTTACAGAATCTGATAACTTGCTATTATTTTTCCGAATGTCAATTAGTTTCAATTTAGTTTTCTCAAAACGCTTAAGAATAACATTCTCAAATGGTTTAAGCCAGGAATCGTTTGCAATTAGTTTTAGTAAA
>JAOZNY010000316.1 GCA_029933565.1 Bacteroidales bacterium | reverse complement strand
CAAATGGCATAGCAATTGTTCCAAACTGTGTTCCACTTGGTCCAATAGGGGCAATCAAAGTACTCATACCTGTTGTTACATCAACTGATCTATACTCACAACCTGCTCCAGCAGTGTTATAACATGCCATAACAACCATGTCGTTAACGCCATCATAACCCATTCCTTGTCCATAGTTAGCAGTAAAGCCAATATTTCCAATTAATGTGCTTGCACCTGTAGCTTTATCTATTTGGAAGAAATTGTTGTCACCAACATTGTATCCCCAAAGATTTCCTGCTCCATCAAAAGTTATTGCTATAAGATTTGTAATTCCTGAACCTCCTACTAAGGTAGCTGTAACATTATCTACATCAAATGTATAAATATTACCAACCCAGTCGGCTAGATAATAAACTCCTTCATCATAATCAAGGGCCATACCTGTCATATCGGCAATGCCAATATTTCCAAGACCTACAACATCTCCAGTAAATACATTAACTTCTTCAACAACGCCTGCGTTGTCAACAAAAATCATGAACTCATCTGAACCTTCTCTAAACTCAGAACTGTTTGTGAAGTTACCTGCTGTATAAGGTGCAATATTATTAAGAACACCAGGGTTAGCTGAAGCAAACCATGCATATTGGTTGAGGTTGTTGGCTATACCATAAACATCTCCAATATCGCGAATTCCGTCAAGGAAGTTCTGGTTTAGTTCTTCTACATTTCCTGCTGGTACAAAGTTTGCTGGAACTGCTCCTTTTTCTGCTGTTCCAACAGTCTTGATGTCCTCACCTGTTGGCGCATTCATCATTGGTACACCACTACCCATTACCGGTGGATTCCACATCAATGGAACTTCGTTGGTATTATAAATGTACTCATCATCTAAGTTACGTGGTGGATATAAGTATGTTGATATCCATGTGTACTCAATAGCATCTGAAAGACCACATGAATATAGTGCTCTTACTGAGGCTGTATACTCCTGACCATAAACTAAATCTCTAAATGTATAGGTTGTAATATCAGGTGCAGTGTTGGCTACAAAACCGTCATCCAAATATACGTAGTATCCAATAACTGGAGCCGGACCGTTCTTTATTGAAACATTATCAACGGCAAATCCGCCTGCCCAAATACCACCATCATTGGCGTGGAAAGCAAACCATATCTGATTATTACCTGCTGGTATACCTGATAATGCTGAAAGATCGATAGTGTTTTGTGTCCATGCTCCTGGTGTTGGTGTCATATTCATTAATACTTGCCAGGTTGTTCCCCCGTCTGTTGAATAATCAACTGAGGCCATTTGTCCAAATTCACCACCAAAGTAACTATCAAAGTAAAGTACAAATGAATCACTTTCCCTTAAATCAAGCATTGGAGTAATTAATAAATCATTTTCTCCCTGATGACCTGAATCCATATCGTCCATTGCACCGGCAAAGTATGATGATGTACCATCTTCAAACTGTGGTGGAACTGCAAAGAAACCTGCATAAGCATTCATCTTATTCCATGCAGCTGGGCTACCTGGATCGTCAGAGAACGTAGTCCATCCTGCTGGTGGGAATGTTCCTTCAAAATCTTCTAATTGAAGTACTTGAATTAAAGCCTCATCCCATGTTGCAACCGATGTTAGTGGTTCAACAAATAAGTTACGTGCTGGATAATCATTTTCCTGTAGAACTACATCAATATTGTAGTCGTTAAAGATTGGCACGTCAACAAAGAAGATAGTTTGATAAGAAACCTTAATAATAGTTATATCATAATTACCATTGATAACACTGTCAAATACAACTATACCGTCAGCACCAGTAGCACCAAACAATGATTGGTATGGATAGTTACGACCTACCAGATAAACTTCTGCATCGGATGGCTCACCACCGTCGCATTGGTCAACTGTTACAGTTACTACATTATCTAATCCGTGGGCTACTATATTTGAATATGCCCAAGGTGATTTGTCTCCACTGTCGTATTCTGCTTCTACTGCATAAGCATAGAAACCATCTGGTTGTGTACCAAATTGAGTATCGTTCTTCGATAAACCTGAAGTACTACCAATACCTGTTGGTGCTCCATCTGCTGGGCCTTCACCTACATTAGGATCAAATCCAAACATGCGGAATACATTATACTTATTTAAGTCGCGTGTTGCAAGCTCATCCATTTCGAAAGTACCGGTTTTTACAAATCCAGGAGTAAGAACTGGAGCACCAGTTGTAACTAACTGCTCGTTCAAGCCAGGTACTCTTTGTGGTATCATTCTCTGGTCAGTTGTAACATTCATTGAAACACTGTTAGTTGGACCACTTACGTTGGCTCTTATCATATAATCCTGATATGGTGAGAAGAACCAGTCGCCACCTGCCTGCATGGCATATGAACGATAAACTGTTGGTTGATCGGTGTCAATTCCAATTGGTGCTACATCTGGTGCTACACCTAATTGCCACATTACAAGATAGAAATCACCATCTGTGATAGTTGATCCTGAAAGACCAAAACTAACCCATCCGTAGTTATTTACTGTAACGCCTACTGAATCAATAATAGTTCCCGGCATTCCGTTGGTGCCATCATCATCAAGTACTCCAATAGCAATACCTGTACCTAGCCAACTTCCACCTTCTGGGAAGAAGCCTTCTCCTACATATACTTTTCCGCCAATAACACTGGCAGGATAACCTGCTGGGCTGAACTTAACAGCTACACCACCACCTGGTGCAATCCATGCTGCATAGTCTTCTGCGCTGCCATCATCATAAATAATAGTATAAGGTCCTGCTGGAAG
>JAOZNY010000093.1 GCA_029933565.1 Bacteroidales bacterium | reverse complement strand
TTAGGCACCGTTGTTATTATTTCGTTTGAAGATCAACGTAGTTACAATTATTCTTAGAAAGATTTGTAGTAATGAAATTAAAAATATGATAGGTCGAAATAGTCAGAAATTACTTTATTGAGATATTTTCTGAGTAAACCGATCTTTTCCTTTAAGAATGACATGGCTTTATAGATCATTGTTTTACCATTCTTTTGTAGATAATCTACTCCACTTAATAGACCTAATATAATTAATAGTAATCCAATAATGGCAAGAAAAAATTTAAGCTGGTCATTTGCACTTCCTGTCCCTGCATACGATTTAAATGATACCCCTAAAAGAGCTATTATTATTAACATTTCTTTTTTCATAGAAGGAGAGTTTATTATTATGAGCTAAAGATACTAATATTTTAAGTTTATTCCATACAATTTCGACAAATATAATATTAGTTTTTGATATGTAGTCGATTACAGTTTTTGAAATTTATCCATGTTTTATAATTTTCAGACCCCATTTTACATTTGCTTACGAAGTTAATAAATCCGTAAGGAATTAATTATTTTCTCGAAATCAATTCCATGTGTTTATGCAGTGAATTCTGACTTACGTTAAGTAAGATCCTGATTATCAGTAGTCATTTTTTCACTCAAATTTACCTTTTTTTCCATTATTAAGATTCTGTTTTAACTTTAGCTTGAGAAATTAATTTGCTGAAGAGAAATTGATATTTTCATTTGCATCAATTTTGGTTTGTCGAATATGGTGCCTAACGGGAGTCTGCGCACAAACTCCATTTTCAATTGTAAAAGTACTAATTATTGAACTTGTATTATTAATAACCAATGCAAATTGTTGGTTGTGATAATTTCTGTCGATCAAGTGCTCCGCATACTTTCTGCAAACAACTTGTGCTTCCACCACCACACATGCCACCGCACAGCCCATCGTTGCCCAGCAGAATTGCGCTGCGCTGAAATAATTTGGTTTCTTTGGGAAAAGAATTTTAGAGATGATTTTACCTACCAAAAAAACCTACTAATGAAAAATCAAAAACTTTCTAAATCGCAGAAAACCACCCCATTACGGAGTGGTTTTGGTAGCCCCACCAGGACTCGAACCTGAATCTAAAGTTTAGGAAACTTTTATTCTATCCCTTGAACTATGGGGCCATTTTCCCGATTTTATCGGGAGCGCAAAAATAATATATTTTTTGCTTATGAAATGGAAAATAAATTACTTTTGCCCGCTTTTAAAAAATTATTGGTTTTTAACTTATAAATATTTGTAAATCATGGCTTTCATTCAAAAAGACAAATTGTTCAGCTGGAAGTGGATTAAGAATTACAGTCTGATAATTATTGGTGCGTTTATTATGGCATCAGGTTATGTACTTTTCATCACACCTTATAAAATTGTTCCCGGAGGTGTTTATGGTATTTCTATTGTTCTACATTATATTTTAGGCACGCCCGTGGGTGCGATGGCCTTGGTTTTTGATATCCCTCTTACCCTGATTGGGATTAAAGTTCTTGGACCGCGTTTTGGGATGAAAACTGTTGTGGGCTTTCTTTCTACAGCATTGTTCATGGATACCATAACATATTTTTATGGCACACAACCATTGGTAGAAGGTGATGCTTTGCTGTCGTCGATATTTGGTGGTTTATTTATTGGCTTAGGTTTAGGTTTAATATTTAAGTCACGGGCAACTTCGGGTGGAACCGATATTGTTGCCATGATGGCTAGTAAATACACCAAACTCCCTGTTGGCCAACTGCTTATTATAATCGATTCAGTAATTGTATTTTTAGGACTTATAGTTTTTGGCGACTGGAAAATTCCTTTGTATTCGTTAATAGTAATTTTTATTACCGGAAAAGTAGTTGACATAATTCTTGAGGGCATGAATTACGATAAAGTTCTTTTTATCGTTTCCGACAAGCATCAGGAAATTCGTGATAAAATTGTTAAGGACCTTAATCGTGGTGGTACCTTTTTAAAAGGAGAAGGTATGTTTAAAGGTGAAGAAAAGTCCATTTCCTTTGCGGTTGTAAACCGCCGTGAAATGACAATGCTAAACGATTTTATAAATAGCATTGACCCAAAGGCATTTGTTACCGTACTCAATGCAAATGAAATTCTTGGCAATGGTTTCAGGTCGTTAAAAGATAAAGTTGCTGAATAAAAAATATACAGTTTATCAACTAAAATTTTCTTGTTTGCATAGGGAAGGAAGGAAGGAAAAACATAATAGTTTTTATCTCCTGATTTATCCCATTTCACAAACTTTTTTAAGGCGATCAAAATCAACAATATTCACATTCTTGCCTTCCATTTCAATAATGCCATCTTTTCTAAACTCCGACATTGTTCTAATGGTATTTTCAGTTGTCATCGAAATAAGTTCGCCCAGTTCTCTACGGGTAATTGGCATACGGAATTCATTTTTATTATAAATCTGCTCAGCTAAAAACCTTAGCATATAGGCAACACGACCCTTAACCTGTCGTTGGTTAATCTCAAATCGTTTATGAATTATCTCATCAGCAATATAACTCATTCTATTCATAACCCGTATGGAGAACTCACTATTTAACTTAACCAAATCAAAAATCGTATCAATTTTTACTGCACAAACATGAGTTTCCTCAAGTACACTAACTGAATATTGCTGGGTTTTATTGGAAAATATACTAAGCAAATTAATAAAATCGCCTGGTCTGTTAATAGACAGAATCTGATCCTTCCCCTTAGAATTTGTTTTATACAATTTCACCAAACCCTTCCGCAAATACATGAATTCACTTATTTCATCGCCTTCTTGTATTATTAGTTCGTTTCTCTTGAAAATCATCTCCCTTCGCGATGAATTTACTAGCCCATATTCCTCATCAGAGAGCATTTCATACAACAAATTCCTGTAAACACATGATTTACAGTTTATAATATTATTACTTATTTTCATTATAAATTATTGATTATCACTTATTTTATGAAATATGTCATACCTAAAAAACTATATATCTAACTACCTATATATAACTTTGTAGCAATATAAAAATCAAATTTAGTAAAATAAATCATAAAGCATGAAGAAGTTATTAATATTGGGTGCCGGAACAGCTGGAACGATGATGGCCAACAAAATGAGAAAGCAACTTTCCAGAGATGATTGGGATATTACAATTGTTGATCAATTTAAAACTCATTATTATCAGCCCGGATTTCTTTTTATCCCTTTTGGGATGTACACTAGAAATGACGTTATAAAACCCAAGAGTGATTTTTTTCCTGTTGGCGTTAATGTTATCTACTCTAAAATCGAAAAAATAATTGCCGAAAAAAACCAAGTTGCGCTGGATGACGGAGTAATACTAAAATACGATTATTTGCTTATTGCAACCGGTACAAGAACTGCACCTGAGGAGGTTGACGGCCTGAAGGGCGAATTATGGTATAAAGATATTTTTGATTTTTATACAATTGAGGGAGCTGTTGCCCTTGCCAATTATTTTAAAACCTGGCAAGGAGGCGAACTTGTTATCAACATTGCCGAACTTCCATACAAATGCCCTGTTGCACCTTTGGAATTTGCATTTTTTGCTGATGCGTTTTTCACTGAGCGTGGAATGCGTGATAAAGTGAACATTACCTATGTAACACCACTTCCAGGAGCATTTACAAAACCTCGCGCAACAAAAATGCTGGGTGACCTTTTGGAACAGAAAAACATAAAAATAATCCCCGACTTCAACATAATGGAGGTTAACAATGAGGAAAAGAAAATTGTTGACTACGGTGGAACCGAAGTAAAATTTGACTGTCTGGTAAGTGTGCCTACTAATATGGGCGATGCAATGATTGAGCGTAGTGGCCTTGGCGATGACCTTAATTTTGTTTATACCGATAAGTTTACCCTCCAGCAAAAAGACCACGAAAATATTTTTGTTATTGGCGATGCATCAAATATTCCTACATCAAAAGCAGGTTCGGTTGCTCACTTTGCCGCCGAAATTTTAGAAGAAAACTTGATGTGTGCTATTGAAGGCAGGCCTCTTACAGCAAAATTCGATGGTCATGCCAACTGTTATATTGAAACAGGTTACGGAAAAGGAACACTCATCGATTTTAACTACGAAACAGAGCCTCTTGCCGGTTCTTTCCCATTCCCAGGTCTTGGGCCTTTCGGGCTTCTAAAAGTAACCCGCACAAACCATTACGGCAAATTAATGTTTAGATGGATTTACTGGCATATCCTCCTTAAAGGAAAAGAAATGCCAATAGACTCAGAAATGCAAATGGCGGGTAAAAAACTTTAGAAATGGATAATAAAAATATACAAGATCAAATAAACGATATAAACCGGAAACTCGATATTGTTCTGGAGGAGGTTATGGCTCAGAGGGAAACCAGATTATCCCTTGAAGACCTTACCGCCGATCTTACAATAGTTGGAACCGATGTGTTTAAATCCACAGTAACCGATTTAGATAATGCAGGTATTGAACTCGATGGAGAAGCACTCAAAATACTGGCATTTAAACTTATACGAAATGTAGGCACAATTACCGAGATGTTTGAAATGCTCGAAAGTGCCAACGACTTTGTAAAAGATGTTTCTCCAATACTTCATCAGGTAGGACTCGACGGAATTAAAATGGCCAATGAATTTGAGCAAAAAGGCTACTTTGAATTCTTTGGAGCAACCATGAAAATAATGGACAATATTGTATCTCACTTTGATAAGGATGATCTTCAGGCTTTAGCCGATAATATTGTTACAATTTTAGAAACCATTAAAAGTCTCACTCAACCAGATATGCTTAAAGCCATTAATAGTGGAATTGTGGTTTATAAAAGTATAGATGTCGAGAATGTCCCCGAATACTCCTTGTTCAAAGCAATGATGGCATTGAACTCAAAGGAAATGAGACGAGGACTTGGCTTTATGATAACATTCTTAAAGAATATTGCTAAAGAAACAGAAGGAAAAGAGTAAAAAGAAGTTATCAGGTTGTCAAGTTTTAACAATGATAACCACGACAACTTG
This sequence comes from Bacteroidales bacterium, assembly GCA_029933565.1. Lineage (GTDB taxonomy): Bacteria > Bacteroidota > Bacteroidia > Bacteroidales > F082 > BM524. The sequence continues at coordinate 5,742 of JAOZNY010000093.1, read as the reverse complement.
ATAACCATGACAACATTAATTAACACTAATCAAATTTTAAATATTATTATTATGGCAGAAAAAACATATGCAGGAGTAAGCGTAGGAGTAAACGAAGAAGGTTATATGACCGATGCATCGCAATGGACAAAAGAAGTTGGAGCAGCAATAGCCACCGACGAAGGTATTGAACTTACCGACAAACATTATGAACTTATTGAGTTTGTAAGAACAAAAGTAGGGAATGGTGAAACACTTACTATTCGTGGTATTGGAAAATCAGGTATCGTAAATGCTAAAGAGTTTTATGCAATGTTCCCCGGAGCACCTCTTAAAAAAGCAACCAAAATATCAGGAGTACCAAAACCATCTTCCTGTATTTAAATATCAAAAATCAAACTCCAAATATCAAATAAATTCCAATAAATAAAAAGAAGGATTCAAATATCATTGAAAGGCTTGAACTTTTTTCTTTGGGGTTTATTTGAGATTTATCAATTACATTTTGGTGCTTTTCTAATTAAAATGATTTCCAAAATACTAGTAAGATTATTCAACTTTTCAAATTTTTTTATCAAAACTAAAAACCATTAAAAATGGAAAAAGAAGAAAAACAACCTTTGAAGAAGATATTGCTTATCTGTTCAAAGGCATCGATTGAAGATGTTTATGCAGCCCTCGTAATGGGTAATGGCGCAGTAATGGAAGGTATTGAAACAAAACTATTCTTTACTTTTTTTGGCCTCGATGCCATAACAAAAAAAACCATGAACAAACTGCATACTGCAACAACCGGTAATCCCGGAATGCGTATGCCGGGCGGATTACCTTTCCCAACTATACTAGGGGGTTTACCAGGTATTGAAGCAGGAGTTTCTGCAATGATGCGTAAGCAAATGGACGATTTAGATATTCCGCCAGTTGACGAGTTTCTTGAATTGATTACTGCCGGTGGTGGCGAAATTTATGCCTGCAAACTGGCAATGGATATGTTCAAACTTACTAAAGAAGATCTTCACGACGAAGTAAGCGACATAATTACTGTTGGCGAACTTTACGAAATGTGCGATGGACCAGGTACACAGATAGTGTTTACCTAAGCACAGTTTTACTTTCTAATAATATTTTGTAGTACACTGATTTGACTGGTCAGCCAGATTTATTGTGACTTTTTTAAAGATCAAATGCAATCAAATTAATCAGTGTGCTATTCTTTTTACATGACTAAAATAAATCATTCTTAAAATCCTTCCTTTTTTATACTTTTGGAAATTCTAAGAAATGGAAGAAGTAAACACAAAAAATAATAAAGAAGAGCCAGAAAAGGTTATGACCTTTTGGGATCACCTCGATGAGTTGAGGATGCATATTTTGCGTACTCTTATAGCAATAGTAGTACTAGCAATTATTGCTTTTCTAAATCGCGAAATAATATTCGATCAAATTATTTTAGGCCCATCTACTTCCGATTTTATCACCAACCGTTGGTTATGTAAAATTGGAGAACTTCTTTCAATTAATGCACTCTGCATCGAAGATATGAAATTGCAGATTATCAACATTAAAATGTCGGGGCAGTTTCTTACCCATATGTACATTTCAATTGTTGCAGGATTTATTTTGTCGTTCCCTTATATGCTTTGGGAAATATGGCGCTTTGTTAAACCTGCAATGCACAACGAGGAAAGAAAATATTCGCAAGGTGGTGTTTTCATCAGTTCTTTTCTTTTCCTTATCGGGATATTATTCAGTTATTATTTAATTGTTCCTCTTACAGTAAATTTCCTTGGTACTTATCAGGTAAGTAAGGAAGTAACTAACCAAATATCGCTTAGTTCCTATATCAGCACTGTTGTCTCGGTTACCTTTGCTGTAGGCGTAGTTTTTGAGTTGCCCATACTTGTTTATTTCCTAACTAAAATTGGAGTTCTTACTCCTGATTTTATGAAGAAGAACAGAAGATATATGTATGTAATTCTGTTAATTACATCTGCAATAATTACCCCTCCCGATATGTTCAGTCAAATACTTGTAGTAGTACCACTAATTGGCCTCTATGAAGTTAGTATTGGGGTTTCAAACAGGATTTATAAAAAGACTCAGCAGGAATTAATTTAAACATTATTGCATTCAATCATTATCGCATTTAAGCATTTAAATACCAAATTAATTTTGCTTTTCTAAATATTTAACCTACATTTGCTCTTTCTCTTTATTTAAACCAAATAAATATTATGGCCAAAGTTGTTGTTTTGGGTGCCGGTATTTCAGGACATACTGCATCTGCACTATTAAAGAAAAAATTAGGTAAAAAGCATGAGGTTGTGGTAGTTGCACCTACTACACATTACCATTGGATTCCTTCAAATATTTGGATTGGAGTTGGAAGAATGACACCAAAACAGGTGAAATTCAGACTTGAAAACCGATATAAAAAAGTTGGAATTATTTTCAAACAAGCCAAGGCAGTCTCTTTTCATCCTGAGGGTGATTCAGAGAATGAGAAGGGTTTTGTTAGCATTGAATACACTGGTCAGGACAGGGTAGGTGAAGTGGAAAAAGTTGATTACGATTTTCTGGTTAATGCAACAGGTCCAAAGTTAGCATTTGACAAAACAGAAGGTATAGGCCCTGGTAAACATACAGTTTCGGTTTGTTCGTTCGACCATGCATCCCATGCTTGGGAAGAACTACAAAAGTCGTTTGCCAAAATGGAAAAAGGCGAAAAACAAAAGTTTCTAATAGGTGTTGGCCATCCGGGAGCAACCTGTCAGGGTGCTGCATTTGAATATATTTTAAATGTTGCCTGGGAGATAAAAAGACGTAAACTTTCGCATTTAGCCGATATTAAATGGATTACAAATGAATATGAACTAGGTGACTTTGGAATGGGTGGAGCCTACATTAAACGTGGTGGCTACATTACATCCACAAAAACATTTGCTGAGTCGTTCCTTAAACAAAGAGATATTACTTGGCTAAAACGCGCCGGAGTTAAAAAAGTTGAAAAAGGAAAAGCGCATTACGAACTTTTAGATGGAAGTGAAGGAACTGAAACTTTCGATTTTGCAATGCTAATACCTGCTTTCTCGGGTCCAGGTTTTACAGCTTTTAATAAAGTGGGAGAAGATATTACCTCAACACTATTTGCCCCAAACGGCTTTATGAAAGTTGATGCTGATTACACTAAAAAACCATTTGAAGAATGGTCAGCAGCCGATTGGCCTGATTCATACCAAACACCATCTTATCCAAATATTTTTGCCGCGGGGATTGCATTTGCTCCTCCTCACTCCATTTCAAAACCAATGACAAGCCCCAATGGAACTCCTATTTTCCCAGCACCACCACGCACAGGTATGCCATCGGGTGTAACAGGTAAAGTGGTTGCAGAAAATATTGTTAACTGGGTTAAGAAAGGTGATGATTCGCTTAAGCACCGTGCTTCAATGGCAAAAATGGGAGCCGCTTGTATTATTTCGGCAGGCTATGGAATGCTTAATGGCGCAGCAGCAACAATGACGGTTTCTCCAATTGTTCAGGACTGGGATAAATATCCGGAATATGGCCGCAATCTAAACGACACCATGGGCGAAGCCGGACTGGCTGGTCACTGGCTAAAATGGTTTATGCATTATATGTTTTTGCATAAGGCGAAGGGTTATCCTTTCTGGTGGTTAATCCCAGAATAGTGTTTGACCATAATGTCCGCTTTCTTCGTTACACTCATCAAAAGAATGCTCATTTACCTCAGTAAACTACGCCTACTTTTGATTTCGCAAGCCTCGAAAGCAAACATTCTGATACAAACACTTGGTGTAAATATTTTGAAAATTGAAATTTATTTAGAATAATAATAATGGAAAAAGTTACAAAAAGAACAATTGCATATTCTGAAGAATCATACCCACCAATGCCAACAAAATCAACTCTGTTTTGGAGGAGGTGTATTATTTGGCAAGCCTGGAGATGGGTAGTACTGAATATTAAAATGATAAAAATAGTTGTTGGTGGACATTCATAATTTTGAATTGTAATTAGTCACTGGTTATTAGTCATTGGTCATTAGTTATTGGTCATTAGTTATTGGTTATTATTTTTGACAGTTTCACTTAAATGTTAAATTACCTCGACAACTTCTTCCTCAACCAAAATGAGCCTAACAAATCTTGTTTTATGGCATTGAGGGGTATTCTTTTGAAGTTTGATCCTGAAATTACAGAGCAGTGGAAATATAAAGTCCCCTTTTATTATTACAAAGGAAAACCATTTTGCTATTTGTGGCAAGACAACAAAACCCAACAACCATATATTGGAATTGTAAAAGGCCACCTCATCGATCATCCAAATCTCACCAAAGGAAATCGTAAGAAAATGAAAATTTTTATGATTGATCCTAATGAGGATATTTTTATTGAAGAGGTTTATGGTATTTTTTTATCTGCTATAAAGTTTTACTAAATATCGTCCTTATCCTGACTTTGGTTCTTTTATCCTGATTCTTTTAGTATTATTTTTGCCGCTTCAAAACTATTAAACATGCTGCCAATAGGTGAAATTAAAATAGAAGATTATAATTACGCCCTTCCTAATGAAAGGATAGCCAAATATCCGCTAAAGCAAAGGGATCTTTCAAAGTTATTGTATTTGAAAAATGACACTCTTTCGGAGAAGAAATTTAAAGAAATCCCCGAATTGCTGCCCAAAGATTCCCTTTTACTTTTTAATGAAACCAAAGTTATTCAAGCACGCCTGAAATTCCGTAAGGAAACCTCCCAAGCGGGAGGCGGGCAGGGAGCAAAAATCGAAATCTTCTGTCTTGAGCCTATCGAACCTGAAAACGATTTTCAATTAGCATTTCAACTTTCATCACCCGTTGTTTGGAAATGTATGATTGGCAATGCAAAACGTTGGAAGTCGGGAAAACTTAAAAACACTTTTAATTACAAAGGCAAAGAAATTACCCTTGAGGCAGAAATAAAAGAAAGGCATAGCGATGCCTGGCTGGTACAATTTGAATGGAATGTACCTGAGATAAAATTTCATGAGATAATTGAACAAAACGGGCTTACTCCCCTGCCGCCTTATCTCAACCGCGAAGCAGAAGAATCGGACAAAGATCGTTACCAGACTGTTTATGCAAATTACAACGGTTCGGTGGCTGCGCCAACAGCAGGATTGCATTTTACCCAAAGCATTATCGAACAAATAAAACAGAAGGGGATACAAACTGCGAAACTTACCTTGCATGTGGGTGCCGGGACTTTCAAGCCTGTTTCGGCTGCGAGAATTGCAGACCACGAAATGCATACCGAAAGGGTGATAGTTTCAAAGGAAACCCTTTTAAAAATTAAAAATAATCTGCATAAAAACATTATTCCTGTTGGAACCACTAGCATGCGAACTCTGGAAAGCCTTTTCTGGATGGCACTGAAACTAAAAAAGGGTGATGCTTCTTTTAGCGTTGAACAATGGGATCCATATAATTTGGAAGTTCCAACAGAGTTTAGTTCTTTAATCGCAATAAATATTCTGATTAAGTTTATTGAAGAACATGAAATAGAAAGCATCTCTGGCGAAACTCGGCTGATGATAGCTCCCGGCTATAAATTTAGGTTTGCCACTGCTTTGATTACCAACTTCCACCAACCAAAGAGTACCCTTCTCTTGCTTGTATCGGCCTTAATTGGTGAAAAGTGGAAAGAAGCCTACGACTTTGCTTTGGCAAACGATTTTCGCTTTTTGAGTTATGGAGATAGTTGT
>JAOZNY010000315.1 GCA_029933565.1 Bacteroidales bacterium | reverse complement strand
ATCTAAGATACAAATGTTTTGTTTGTCTCATATTTTTTTTCAATTAAATTTTAATTTGACCATGGCGGACATGGGATTAAAAATGCCTATGGGCTTTAGGTTTTCCACATCTTTGATTTGTTGTCCTGAATTAAACTGGCTGACCCGTACTGAAATTTGTTTACTTTTTCTTTCAACCATATTTCAATACGAGATACCATAAACTTATTCCAATTTCCCTCAAAGAAAAAGCCTTCCCAATTAAATGGAAAGGCTTTTGTTATTTTGATTAATCATCCAACTATCAAATGACTAATAATCTAATGACCAATTATAACCCTTGTTCCTTTACAAAATCGTTAAGAATACCCTCAAGTGTTGGTTCGCCAATTTCCTGTAAATCATAATAAACTCTGGTAGAAGGTTTTTTGATATTTATAATCCTCTCCAAATCTATTGGTGTTCCAATAACTACAGAATCACAATCAGTATTATTAATTGTTGTTTCAAGGTCTTTTAACTGCTGATCGCTATAACCCATGGCTGGAAGTAAAACTCCAATATTTGGATAAATCTCAAATGTTTCAGCAAGTTTGCCAACAGCAAATGGCCTTGGATCGATAAACTCGGCTGCGCCATATTTTTGAGCAGCAATAGTACCTGCACCTAATTTCATTTCGCCGTGGGTAAGCGTTGGGCCGTCTTCAACAACCAGAACACGCTTGCCCTTAATTACTTCAGGATTGTCAACTTTAACAGGCGAGGCAGCATCAACAACTATTGCATTTGGTGCTACTTTAGCAATGTTCTCACGTACAGTCTGAATATCATCGGCATCAGCCGTATCTATTTTATTAATGATTGCAACATCTGCCAGTCGCAAGGTAACTTCACCAGGGTAATATTTCAGTTCGTGACCAGGACGATGTGGGTCAACAACTGTCATGTTTAGATCAGGCTTATAAAATGGAAAATCATTGTTTCCACCATCCCAAAGTACTATATCGCATCCATCAGGATCTTGCTCGGCAGCACGAAGTATTGCTTCGTAATCAACACCTGCATAAATTATGTTGCCTCTAACAACGTGTGGCTCATATTCTTCCATTTCCTCAACGGTACATTTATGCTTTGCCAAATCTTCAACAGTTGCAAAACGCTGTACTTTTTGCTCTACCAAATCGCCATAAGGCATCGGGTGGCGAATGGCAATAACTTTTAAGCCTTTAGCCATTAAATATTCTATCACTTTACGTGAAGTTTGACTTTTACCACAACCGGTACGTACGGCACCAACAGCAATTAGTGGTTTAGTACTTTTAACCATTGTATCCTTTGGCCCTAGAAGAATAAAGTTTGCACCTGCAGTATTAACTATGGCACTAACAGTCATAACTCTTTCGTAAGGAACATCGCTGTATGAAAATACACAATCATCAATATTATTGTCTTTGATTAGTTTTACCAAATCGCTCTCATCAAAAATAGGAATGCCGTCAGGATATAACTCACCCGCTAATTCTGTAGGGTATTTTCTGCCATCAATGTCAGGTATTTGGGCTGCTGTAAAAGCTACCACATTATAATCTTCGTTTCCGCGATAATAAGTATTGAAGTTATGGAAATCCCTACCGGCTGCTCCAATAATAATTACGTTTTTCTTCATATGTATTTTATTATTAAGTGTTAAAAACTAATTTTATAAAAATAAAGTCCAAATTTAAGATTTTAAACAAATACTATAACCCGGCTTAACATTATTTAAATAATTTAGAACGTTCTAAATAGGGGAAGGAAGGGTTGTCATTGTTGTCGGGTTGTCGGGTTGGTGGGTTATCGTGTTGTTGGGATGCTGGGATGTAAGGCTGTTGAGTTGTAAGGTTACCATATGACAACGACAACAATGACAACAACGATAACAATGACAACCCGACAACAATGACAACCCTTAAATCCTGACAACATTTTCACTACTTTTGCCGCGCGAAAATATTCAAATGATGATTGAGAAACTGATTTCAGATGCATTGATAAAAAGTGTGCAAACGCTTTACGGACACGAATTACCAGAAAAACTAGCTCAGGTACAAAAAACCCGCAGCGAATTTGAGGGCGACTTTACAGTGGTTGTTTTTCCTCTTTTGCGGATGTCGAAGAAGAAGCCTGAAGAGACTGCCAATGAACTGGGAACAGAAATGCAAAAGCAAATTCCGTTTGTGGATGATTTTAATGTGGTAAAAGGCTTTTTAAATCTATCAGTGTCTGATGATTATTGGTTAGAAACTTTTAGCACCAACATGCAGAATACTTCCTTTGGCAATTTAAGAAAGGATCAGGGAGATCCGTTTGTAATTGAATATTCTTCGCCAAACACTAACAAACCATTGCACCTTGGACACATCAGAAACAATATTTTGGGTTGGTCGGTGGCTGAGATTAAGCATGCTGCAGGAAAGAATGTGAAAAAAGTAAATCTTGTTAACGACCGTGGAATCCATATTTGTAAGTCAATGCTGGCATGGCAGAAGTGGGGTGAAAATAAAACTCCGGAATCGTCTAATACAAAAGGCGATAAGTTAGTTGGTGATTATTACGTAAAGTTCGACAAGGAATACAAAAAGGAAATAAATACCTTAGTTGAAAGTGGAACAGAAAAGGACGATGCAGAAAAGAATGCTCCTGTTTTGCTCGAAGCAAAAGCCATGCTTAAAAAATGGGAAGATGGGGATGCTGAAGTAAAGAAACTTTGGGCAGAAATGAATCAATGGGTTTACGATGGATTTGATGTTACCTACAAACGACTAGGCATTGATTTCGATA
>JAOZNY010000092.1 GCA_029933565.1 Bacteroidales bacterium | reverse complement strand
AAAATATTTATTGAAAAGCCGCTTCGAAAGGAGTGGCTTTTTTTATTAAGAAATTATATTTAGAGGAAACTATGGATTAATCCTAAGTGTTGGGGATTTCTTATACGCTAGAAGTCATCATCTCCACCACCATTTTCTCCACCAGACTTACGATTCATTTTGAAGTTGTTAAAACGATATGATATTGTTACCACAAAGGTTGGTGAAATAGGATTGTATTTATAATAGGTTATAAACCCTTCTCCTTCGGTGGTGTGTTCTCTGAGAGATGTACCAAAAATATCTCTGGCCTGTAAATTTGCAGTAAGTTGACGGTCTAAAAAACTGACTTTAAAAGCACCATCAACAGTGTAATTCCCCGAACTAGTTCCTTGTGCAGTAACAGTTTTACTGTTGTAGCGACTACTTAATTGCAATTGGCCATTTTTCCACAAAGTGAAAGTATTATTAATCCTTGTGCTCCAGTTGGTCGATTCTCTGTCAAATGCTGCATCATATAAAACACCCTTAATTTTGTAATTGTATAAATTCCCGCTAAGGCTCAAATCCCACCATTTAGTTACTCCCAAACTTAACATTGCCTCCACACCAAGTGAGAAATCCTGACCTACATTTTCATTTGTGTGCAGCATTACATTCTCTTGATAAACCGATGAAACACGTTCAATTTTGTCATGAGTAACACGGTAGTATCCTTCCAGAGATAAGAAATTATCACCAAACTTTAAAAGGTAGCCCATGTCAAACGAATCGACATATTCAGGCTTTAGGTCGGGGTTTCCTTGCCTAACATTGTATGCATCCTGCCATGTAATGAAAGGTTCTAACTGATATCCTCTTGGCCTGTTTATTCTCCTTGAATAACTGGTCATGAGTTGTTGATCGTGAGGTAAATTATATGAAAGATGAATGGTTGGAAAGAAATCGAATCTATTTAAAGTAAAAGCTTCCTCACCTGTCATCATGATTTTTCTAAAAGTATATTCACTACGTAAGCCAGCCTGATAACCAAATTCACCCAAATATCCTGCATAAAGAGCATATACTGCATAAATATTACGCTCGTAACTGGTCTCATTGGAAAATTCTGAAACAAACTCAATATCACCCGTTTCTGCATTGTATAACCATAATTCAGTTATGTCAGTACTTCTACCATTTCGTGTATGCAGACCAGCCTCAAATTTGTTTTTTTTCTTCAATGGAAGAGTGTAATCAATATTAATTCTTACGGACTGTGATGGCCCTTTTTCTACATTCTTTTTCCCCCCAAGGAGATTATCAGAAAGATCGCGTATTTCATTAATTGTAAATTCATCACTATCTCTTTTTCGATAATTTAACTCCAATTTTATATTATGCTGGTTAGCCGACTTCATTTCAGGTTTTTTGCCTTTACCTTTCTTCATGCCTTTTGGTTGCGGCTCATCATTTTTCTTACTGAAATTATGCTGGTAAACACCATCTAAACTATAATAACTGCCACCACGCTGAGTTTCGTCAAAACTATTGTAGGAAAAGAAATCTGTTTCTGGCATTGTCCAGTCTTCATAAAGCAAAGTAGAATTATTTGTCATGTCCCAGGTTCCGTATCTTCCGGCAAGGGAAATAAAATCATTTTTTGTGGGATTATATTCTACTCCTAATCTAAAACCATTTCTATCAAACTGTCGTTCAGTATCACCATAGGAATTAATATTAAAAATAGTGTCATTATAAAAAGTTTGTCTTTCGTTAATTACATCGCCCGGTCGGCTACGCTGATTATAATTCGCACCAAATATGAAATTGAATTTATTAAGTCGGTAACTTAACTGCAGATCGCCACCTAAGTGACCATAGGTACCAACATTCATATTAACAATACCGCTTAGTCCGTCTAAATAATTCTTTTTTGTAATAATATTTATTATTCCTGTTGCACCATCCGGTTCATATTTAGCAGAAGGATTTGTAATTATCTCAATATTTTCAATACTGCTTGATGGAATCTGTCGAAGGGCATCACTAGGTTCTAAAATAGTTGGCTTGCCATCGATAAGAACAGTAAAACCTGTACTTCCCCTCAAGGAAACATTACCTTCAATATCAACTTGCACTGACGGAACATTCTCAAGTATGTCAACGGCTGTACCAGCGTCAGCGGTAAGTTGTTTATCTACATTTATAACTTTTTTGTCAATTTTGAATTCCACTGCAGCTCGCTTTGCAACAACTTCTACTTCTCCCAAATCCTTAGATGCTGACTTAAGATAGAAGTTACCCAGATTAATATTAGTTTGATTAACCGAGACTTTAAACGAATTGGACTTTAAGTCTTTTAAACCCATAAAAGTAATTAGCAAATAATACTCTCCCTCAACAGGACGGTCAAGTTTAAAATGACCCAGATAATCGGTAATGGCACCTGTTATCAGAGTATTTTCATTAGCATGGTACAGGGCAACTGTTGCATATTCCAACGGTTCTTTGGATCGGGCATCAGCAACTGTACCTTTTATTTTACCTTTTGGTGGCAGGCCATCACCTTCAGCAATTCCATAATTTATGGAGTAAATACTTACCAATATTATTATTAATGTTCTTTTAATCATATTCTTTAAAAATGAGCATAAAGATGCAAAATAAGAGTAAAACAGTTAGACAAAAGGAAGTATTGAATTATTCCGCTACAGCAATATTTTTTTAAATAAATCAATTAATATTTTCATTACCTATAACTTCTTGACTTATTGCTCTTTTTTATAGTTTAGCATCTACCAAATAAATTGTAAAATGAAAAGAAAACTACTAAGCATCTTTACTATTGCTTTGTTATTTAGCATAGCCGTCTCAACTCAATTTTCTTGTAACCAAAATGATGAATTAATTATCAAACCCGTCCTTGATGTTTCATTACCATTATTAAACTTAAAGTATGATCAATACTATGTGTTGAACCAAAATACGCGGTCAGTTGAGTTGGTTTTTAGTAATATTATTGAAGAAGAAACTGTGGCAGGGAATATTGAACTTTTTGATGAATACGAATCTCTTGCATCAAATTATGATTTGATTGTTGAGGGGAAGGTTGTTTTTATCAGGTTTCATAATGACTTTTTTTTAAACGATGGATGGAAGTACGAACTCAAACTGTCAACCGGATTAAGGTCTGTTGAGGGCTTAACTTTTAATAATGAGGAAATCATTGAATTCAGAACCACAGCAAAGCATATTTCTGATGAAATGATTGGAAATAATGGTGATACTTTGGAAAGAACATTAATTGCATGCATCAGCGATATTCATTGTGGTGATGAGAGGGCAACTAATGGGAACTATTCGTGGTTTGGAGAAAATGCTGCTGCTTTTGAAGATTTCCTGAATTTCATTAAGAATAATCAAAAAGTAAAAGAACTTGTGATTCTTGGTGATCTGTTTGACGAATGGATGGTTCCCTATGAATTTTCACCTTTCGATTCAGCAGTAAATATTACTAATTCAAAAGAATATTTTCATGCAATTGCAAACTCATCGGTCAACAAACCAGTTTTTGATAAAATGCGTGAAATAATATCAGAAGGGGAAATAGATATTATTTATGTTCCGGGTAATCACGATATGCTTATTACACAGGAGATTTTAGAAGAGATACTTCCGGGGGCTAAATGGAAGGGTGATGCTACAGGATTAGGAAAATACAATCCGGTTAATGAAATATTAATGGAGCATGGACATCGTTACGATTTTTTTAACTGCCCTCAGCCACTTGTAAATGATGGACATATTTTGCCCCCCGGTTATTTTGTTAGCCGATTGTATGCTGCCGGGCTGGCTGCCAGGCAGCAACAAGAAACCAAAGAGTTGGCAAGCACTACAAATGATGCAGAATTCATTACTGCATGGACTGTTGCATTTGGATACACAATTGGTACTTTTATGATGGATGTCGACACTATTCCAATGGATTCAAATATTGTAATTATGGGTGGAATTGATGATTATATATCCCCATTATCATTTGATGGAGCCAGAGATATGTATGCTGCAAATATTGAAGATCAATGGTATAATACTCAACAAATAAATAATGTTCCCATTCCTTTAAGTGTTTTTCTTGCTATTGTAAATGGTACCTATTTGTATGGTGGAGCACTTTATGAATACCTAATTGATTTTCTGTCTCCTGATGCACCAAAAATAGTGGCCTTTGGTCATTCGCATCAACCTGAATTAAAAGTGTTTCCACTTGAAAGTTATTATACAGGTATTTATGCAAACTCAGGTTCGTGGCTCGATGCCGATCAAAGTAAATACAAAGTGCGTACTTTTTTAATAATTAATCCGGCAGCCTGGTCAGGCTCCAATTTGGATGTTGTTTCACTTTACCAATATAATATTGATAGTGGCAATATTTATAAACCACTTTTATTGGATGAAGAGAGTATAGGTGCTAATTAATCTGTTTTTACCCGCTAATCTTAAGAATAATAAGTGAAAAATATGCAAATAATTTGTTAATATTTATCATAATAAACCCTATGTGATAAATGTCATGCTTTCTTAAATATCTGAATAACTGTAATATAAAGCAATAATTTGTACGAATGCACGCATTCGTACAACAAGTTCTTGCTTGTTCTTAGTTTAAGATATAGTCTTGCAGATTAATTATTAACAACTAATCTATTAAAAAACTATTATCTTATGAAAAAACGATTATTAATTTCAGTTCTACTTTCCTTTATTTTTGTTTTAGGAAATAATACTTATGCGCAAGGATCATCTGATGGTGATGATAACCCTACTTATGGAACAACGATGCCAACACCTGAAGAAATTCAACGTAATATTGATGAATATGTTCCACATGTTGGACGAAGCAATCTAGAGATGCCATTAAATTGGGGAACTCAAGGTGGTGACAGGTCACTTGTTGATAGCAGGGGCACAGATTTCTGGTTGCTTTTTATGAACAATCTGGTTACTCCTACTCCGTATCTCGACATAACCAGCGAAGTTGATGCAAGCGGTACGGTTACTATTTCAGGAATCTCATTTTCTCAACCATTTAGTGTTCTTGCCAATACCGTAACAAGAGTAAATATTCCGGCTACTGCCGAAATCAATTCCTCAGGCGCAATACAATCGCTAGGAATTCACGTGGTTTCTGACAATGAAGTAACCGTTTATGGAATGAATCAAGCACCATATACAACTGATGGATTCCTTGGCTTACCAGTTGACATTTTAGGTACCAGTTATCTGGTAATGACATACGTTGGTTTTAATCCTGAATTAGCCATAGTTAGCCCCTATGATAATAACCTGATTACAATCACACCTGTTGTTGGTAGCATTGTAAATATTAATCTAAATCAGGGGGAGACTTATCAATATTCTAATGGTGGAGACTTAACAGGTTCTATTGTTGCATCTACTTTGCCCGTTGCTGTATTTAGTGGCAATGACTGTGCCAATATACCTGCAGGATATAGTGCATGTGATCATATTTGTGAGCAAATACCTCCAGTTTCAACCTGGGGAACAACCTTTGTCACCAAAACACTTGAGGGCAGGATTAATGGAGATACCTGGCGTTTTATGGCATCGCAAAATGGCACTCAGGTTATGGTAAATGGTGCGGCTACCGGTCCTGTTTTAAATTTTGGCGATTTTTATGAAACCATTTTAACAACCAATTCATTTGTATCAGCCAATAAGCCGATTCTTGCCGTACAATTTTCGAATTCTCAAACTTGGGATGGGGTGTTAGCCGATCCATTTATGATGGTAATTCCGCCTTATCAGCAATTCCTTGACAGTTATGGTTTTTCAACACCAGTTTCTGGTTTTTCTACCAATTACTTTAATTCAGCAGTTGAAACAAGTGGCGTTTCAGGAATGTTATTAGATGGAAGCACACTCTCCCCAGCAGCCTATGGCCCTATTGGTGCAACTGGTTATTCATCTGCAGGTTTTTCTGTTGCCATTAACACTTCTCATAATATTGATAATAGTGGCGGCTCACCTTCAGGTTTATATTTATATGGTTTTGGTAGTTACGATTCGTATGGTTATCCAGGTGGATTATCATTATTATCAATTAACACTGGTAGTGGCCCGGTTATTACTATAGAAGAAACCACGCTTAATTATTTCTGTACTTCTTTAAGTTCGGGTGTTAGTCTGGATATTTCTGCATTGATAACTGATTCGGAAGCACCTTTTGTTCAAAGTGCAACATTATATTATCGCACTGCTGGCGATGTAACTTATACACCACTAGCAATGACCATGGGAGCAGGTGATGTATGGACGGCTACAGTTCCATCAGGAGATGTTCAGTCTCCGGGAATTGAGTATTACATTTATGCTACTGACGGACAGGTAGGAACTACAAGTCCAGCGAGTGATCCGGCCAACAATCCTTATTCATTGGGTGTGGATAATCTTCCACCTGATATTACTCATACACCAGTTACTAATAGTATTATTGGAGTAGATGTGCTAATATCTGCAGACGTAACAGACAATACCAACAGTGTACAGTCTGTTGAATTGTACTACAGAGTTATTGGAGGAACACCTGTTTATACTTCATTACCTATGAACTTTACATCAGGAGATACTTATGAAGCCTCTATTCCTGCTGTTGCTGTAACTGAGCAGGGTGTTGATTATTACATAAAGGCTACAGATAATTTTGGAGTAAGTTGTACCTACGGTTCAGCTGATGATCCATTAATTATTAATACAGGAAATGAGCCACCTCCACCAGAGTCAGTTCCTGTTTCCAACTGGGCAATTTACTTTGGTATATTCTTAATTGGGTTATTTGTTATCTTCCGTTTTAGAAGAAGACTTGCATAATATTCAAATAAAAATATTTATTGAAAAGCCGCTTCGTAAGGAGTGGCTTTTTTTATTCCTGAAAAGCCCCTTAATCTCACCTAATTGAGTCCAAAATGCAGTAAACACTTTGAATATTAGTGCCACTACGTGCATTCGTACAACTTTTTTTTACTCAAGCACTAAACACCAAGTTTTCTAAACATGTATTTGTATAATGCAGATAAACAAAAGATTAAGTAAAATATTTTGACTTTTTACTGCTAATTATTCTTTGAAAATTTGTGCCACTGCGTGCATTCGTACAACAAGTTCTTGTTATTTTATGATTTATGTTATATTCTTGCATATCAAATACTAACTAAACACATTTATTAATTTAAAATTTTACTTATGAAAAAACTTACATTTTTCCTTTTATCATTTTTTACCGTCTTTAGTTTGATGGCGCAATTGCAAATGGAAGGTCCGGCCGGAGATTATGATATTTCCAGGGGAGTCAATGACGCAGCCTTGTATTCGCAGATGAATTCAGATAATGGCACTTCTTATGCTTCTCAAGAATTTCCGGATTTTGGAAATAGTAGGCTGCAATCAGCAGACGACTTTATTGTACCTACTGGTGGGTGGGATATTGAACGGGTTGAAGTACTGAGTCCTGGAAATGGTGATCCAACATCTACTTTCATAGTTGAGATTTTTGCAGATAATGCAGGTATTCCCGGTGTATTACTTCACTCACAAATAGGACTACCCTTTACAGAAATTAACCAACTTTTTTCTATACCACTAACTTCTCCGATTCAGTTAGCTGAAGGCCACTATTGGATATCAGTTATGATTGACCAGAGTTTTTCACCTTATGGGCAATGGTACTGGCAACCACATGCAGGATCTCAAATAAATAACGAGTTTGCTAACCAGGATCCAGATCAATTATTAGGTGGTACATGGCCGGTTACATGGGGATCAGGTTCGAGTACTATTGGTGGACGAGTGAGTTATGATTTTTGCTTTGCTCTTTATGGACCTCCACCAATACCTATCTCAAACTGGGCAATTTACTTTGGTATATTCTTAATTGGGTTATTTGTTATCTTCCGTTTTAGAAGAAGACTTGCATAACTCTTAATAAAATATTTATTGAAAAGCCACTTCGAAAGGAGTGGCTTTTTTTGTAGATTATTTTAAATCCCTTTTATTCAAAATAAAGGATATTGATGATAAATAAAATACAAACCACCCAAGAGAAATGGCAATTGCCTTCAGGGAAATATTATCCTCAATTTCCATAAAAATGTAGCGACCAAAAGGAACTTTGATTAAATTGTTGAGAGATTTTATTGGAAAAAATTGTGCAATTTCTGGCCAAACTCCATCTTTAAAAACGGGTGCATTTTCTAAAATTGCAACTGCAATTGGCTCAAACATTATTGTGTAAAGAAATAAGGCAACAATTACAAACCCTGCTTTTTTTATGATTAATGCTAAAAGAAAAGCCAAAGTAGAATACACAACTATTTCATAAAAATAGGCTGCCAGAAACTCCATTTCGTCAAAAATAACATCAGTACCAAAAACATGGGAGTAGATACTGCCATTAATTAAGCCCGCAATAAAAACAAATAAAGTACTGATTAATGCCATTGAAATAATCATCATCATTTTACTTGCCAAATATTCCTTTTTGCTGAACCCATCAATAATATTTTGCCGTAATGTATTGTAGGTTAAATCGTTGTTAACAGAAATAATTACAATAAACGCAAGAAATATTTTTACAAAAGAACCTAGGTAGGTGATATTTTGCCAAATATCGGGGAAATCGAAAATAGGAAGAATAGTAGGATCGATGCCATCAAAATCTGCACCTTGGTGCTTTAGCCATTCTAAAAATAAACCTCCTGCAGAAGCAATAATTAAAAGGGCAACAAGGTACATTGCAGTTAAAACCCAGAAAACCCTGTAGTTTTTTACTTTCAACCATTCCAGTTTTAATACTCTAATCATGGTCTTTAAGTATTTTAAGGAATTCTTTTTCCAGTGAATTTGTGTGAGTTAGAAGCTTTTTAAGGACAATGCCATGTTCAAAACAAAACTCATTTACTTCCTTTGCGCTAAATCCTTCCTTTAATTGAAGTTGCAGAGTGTTGCCATTTGGTTTAATACTGTCCAGACCTTCAAATTCTTCAAGTTTTATATTAAGCAATTGGTTGTTGTTGCTGTTTATTTCCACTAGGTTTATTTCTTCAAGTGTGTCGCTCACAATTCCTTCGTGTATTTTAACTCCTTCTTTAAGCACACAAAAATGCGAACATACTTTTTGAACTTCATCCAACAGGTGACTTGCCAGAATAATTGTTTTGCCCTGAGCCGCAATTTCCGAAATCAGTTCCCGCACTTCGGCAATTCCCTGCGGATCGAGGCCGTTGGTTGGTTCGTCTAAGATTAAAACAGGAGGGTTGGAGAGTAAAGCAGCAGCTATGGAAAGCCTTTGCTTCATTCCTAAACTATAAGTTTTGAATTTATCGTTTCTTCTTTCGAGTAGTCCAACCTGTTTTAAAACGTTTTCTATTTGGTTCTTTCCTGCTTTTTTTATGTGTGCAACAATTTCCAAATTTTGAACTGCAGTAAGGTAAGGAAGGAAACAGGGTGTTTCAAGGATGGCCCCAATTTTTTTTCTGGCATCCACATTTGGCATATTATCAAACCACGAAAAACTTCCTTCGTTTGGTGACACCACATCCAATATCATCCCAAGAGTGGTGGTTTTACCACTACCGTTTGGGCCTAAAATTCCGTAAACCTGTCCGGGCAAAACGCTTAGGTTTAGATTTTGAACGGCCTTGATTTTTCCAAAACTTTTTGAGAGGCCTTTTATTTCAAGTGCGTTAGTCAAATTGTTCAGTATTTAAATCCAAAATATTTATAAAATCGCCTTCCTTAATATTATTGAAAAGTTTCGGAATCTCTTCCCAGCCAATATTTCCTTTCATTAAAAAAGCAATTGAGTTCTCCTCGTACATTACAATACCAAGAATCTCTTTGTCTTCGTTGTTGGGGCTGCCAAGCACGTAAACTTCTTTGTCGCCACCATAAATTGTAATATACTCTTCGTAACCTGTTTCCCTGTAAATATCGAGTATTGGATTGTAAAGCATATCGGCACGACTAATTGAATCGAGTTTGTAAACCAGCAATTTATCAATGCCGCTAACCATTTTATCGAAGTCAGGATTACCACCAATATTGAGCATTCGCAGGGTAGAAGGGTAAAAACAGAAAGTCCTTTCTTTGTGACTTTCGGCAAATTCCTTAAAACGGTCTTCCTGTCCGCTTGCCGACAGGAAAACCGTAATTAGTAATGTTAAAATAAATATTTGTTTAATCTTTATCTTCATCATGGTCATCATCGTGATCATGTTCATATTTGAAGTTTCCTAGACTTTCCATGCCATCCATTTTCATGCCGCTGGCAATCTTTGAAACATCCATTAAATTGATTTCTCCATAAAGGCTTAAAAGTACAAATTCTTCCTTTCCGCCCATCAGCATTATCAATTCTTTTACTATCCCATCTTTTTCCTTAATAGAAAAAATAATGTCCTCATCCGAATCCTTCACCGACATAAGTTCTTCGTAACCGGCTTTTTTAATGTCTTTGGCCGTTGCCTTGAAGAGTTCCATAGGCTTGTCGCAACTGTCGGCCACAAGAATTTTCAAACCATCGAGTTTGCTTATTGCCTGCATAAATTCAGTTTCGTCTTCGGTGCCGCCCTCAAAGTTGGCAAACAGAGAAAACATTTTTTGGTTAATTGTTACTTTGGTGAATTTGTCGTTATCGGCATATTTTTCAAAGTATTTATCAATTACTGTTTGCTGTGCCATCATTGTAAACGAGATGGCAATTGTTGCTAAAATTAGTGTTAATCGTTTCATTTTATTTATTGTTAAATGTTATTTATTGAAGTTGTTAAATTTGAATATCTCGTA
>JAOZNY010000007.1:21514-32507 GCA_029933565.1 Bacteroidales bacterium | reverse complement strand
ACAAGAAACTTGGTCGTGAACCCGGTAGTTCCGAAAAACTGATAACCTACGTTACTGACAGAGCGGGTCACGATTTGCGTTACGCCATCGACTCGACAAAACTTCAGAATGAACTGGGATGGAAACCATCACTTCAGTTTGAAGAAGGTATTGAAAAAACTGTTGACTGGTATTTGGAAAATCAGCAGTGGCTTGATAGTGTTACCTCAGGTAATTACCAGAAGTATTACGATGAAATGTATGGCAACAGATAAAATGTAGTTAACAAATTTCCTTTGTATTTTATTATTTGATGAGAACCTTTGTGCTTAATTGCCTTTTGTTAGTTTGAATATGAAGGATACAAATGCCATCATTTTTTATTCTAACAGAATTTTGATTTTCAACTTCGTTAAGAAGTTTGCCCTGAAGGTCGAAGGCTTTTAATAACTCTATTTGTTCTCCCGGGATTTCTATTCTTAAAATTTCACCTGCAAAAGATATAATGGGTTTAAATTGTGTTTCATCAGAATTAATTCCAACAATTACATCAACAACAATAGTGTCGGAATCCAATCCGCAGGCATTGCTTACCTCCACCCAATAAATATCGCTTACTGAAACTTCGATGCTTTGGCTTGTTTCTCCGGTATTCCATAAGAAGTTAGAAGCGGGATTTCCGGCGTCAAGAGTTAGTGTTTGTCCTTGAAAGATAGTAGTATCGTTGCCTAAATTTACAATGGGCATTTCAAAAACCATAACATTCAGGCTTTGGGCATCGCTGATGCCACATTGGTTTACTGCCCTTACTTCCAGAACATGGTTTCCGGGTTCATCCCAAAATATTTCAATAAAATCTGTAGTATCAGTTTGTATTATTTCGTCAATCTTCCATTGGCAAGTTTCGCCTTCAGTAACAATTGTTGTATAAATTTCTTGTGAGTTCAGGCAAGGCTCATTTTCGCCAAATATTATTGCAGGCAGACTAGGAATCTGGTTTACCAAAACAATCATTGAGTCAAGCGGGCTTGAAATATTTTCACAAAGCACATATAATTTTAACTCATGTTCACCGGGAGTTTCCCATAATAATTCTAATACAGTACTGTCGGAGGTCTGTAATACATCATCGACAAACCATTGTGGCAAACAGCCAATTGGAAGTTCTGCAAAATATTGGTATTCCTCGTTTAAACAACAAGTATCGGGACCAGAAAGTGGAGAGTGAGTAGGTGGGG
The DNA here is from genome assembly GCA_029933565.1 of Bacteroidales bacterium. Classification (GTDB taxonomy): domain Bacteria; phylum Bacteroidota; class Bacteroidia; order Bacteroidales; family F082; genus BM524. Next base: position 31,290 of record JAOZNY010000007.1, on the reverse strand, counting down.
GAGGAGCAATGGTGTCGGTGCTAGGTAATTGAATTCCATACACAATTGTACTAAATATAAGTAGTAATAATATGTTTACAAGTGTTTTCAAGTCATGCGGTTTAATGAAGGTAAAACTACAAAAAGATTTGGAATTGGGAAAAGGAAACAAAATTACTGAACAGAACTAAACTAACAGACCTTCAAACTTCGAACCCTAATCATTCAACTTAAGCACAACTAAAAATGCTGATTGTGGTACTTCAACATTACCAACCTGGCGCATGCGTTTTTTACCTTTTTTCTGCTTTTCCAAAAGTTTGCGCTTACGAGTAATATCACCTCCGTAGCATTTTGCTGTAACATCTTTTCTTAAGGCCTTAACTGTTTCGCGGGCAATAATTTTTGTACCTATTCCTGCCTGAATGGCAATGTCAAATTGCTGGCGGGGGATAAGGTCTTTTAACTTAACGCAAATTTTTCTGCCCAAACTGTAGGCATTATCCTGATGGATAAGTGTTGACAGCGCATCCACCGATTCGCCATTCAAAAGAATATCAAGTTTTACAAGAGATGCAGGTTTATAGCCTGTCATGTGATAGTCAAAGGAAGCATATCCCTTTGAGATACTTTTAAGTTTATCATAAAAATCGAAAACAATCTCACCAAGTGGCATATCCATTGTGATCTCTACTCTTGTTGTTGTAAGGTAAATTTGATTAAGCAGAGTTCCACGTTTATCAAGGCAGAGTTTCATAATTGGGCCAATATAATTTGCATCGGTAATTATTTGCGCTCTGATAAAGGGTTCTTCAATATGCCTAACATATTTTTGTTCAGGTAGGCCAGATGGATTGTGAACTTCGATGCGTTCGTCGCGATTAGTAACCACCTGATAAGAAACGTTTGGCATAGTGGTAATCACGGCCATATCGAATTCTCTGTCGAGGCGTTCCTGAATAATATCCATGTGAAGCAATCCAAGAAAACCACATCTGAAACCAAATCCCAATGCAGCCGATGATTCGGGTTCGTAGGTTAGTGAGGCATCATTCAATTGCAATTTTTCCATTGATGCACGAAGTTCTTCATAGTCTTCGGCATCAATTGGGTAAATGCCTGCAAAAACCATTGGCTTTACATCTTCAAAACCTTCAATTGCAACATCGCAGGGATTTTTAACATGGGTGATTGTATCACCAACTTTTACTTCCTTAGCAGCTTTTATCCCTGAAATAATATAACCAACATCGCCTGTTTTTAATGTTTCTCTAGGTTCTGGTGTCAATCTTAAAACTCCAATTTCATTGGCTTCGTATTCTTTTTCGGTATTTACAAATTTAACTAAGTCACCTTTGTTAATTTCACCATTAACAACTTTAAAATAAGCAATAATTCCCCTGAAGGAATTAAAAACAGAGTCGAATATTAATGCCTGGAATGGTGCTTCCAGATTACCTTTTGGTGGTGGTACTTTTTCCACAATTGTGTCCAAAACTTTGTCAACACCATAACCTGTTTTTCCACTTGCCTCAACAATATCCTCGTATTCGCATCCGATAAGGTCAACAATCTGATCCTTTACTTCATCGGGCATTGCATTGTCAAGATCCATTTTGTTGAGCACGGGGATAATTTCAAGATCGTTTTCAATGGCAAGGTAAAGGTTTGAAATTGTCTGTGCCTGAATCCCCTGTGTGGCATCAACAATCAATAGTGCGCCTTCGCAAGCAGCAATGGAGCGTGAAACTTCGTATGAAAAATCTACATGTCCCGGAGTGTCAATTAAGTTTAAAACATATTTGTCATTACCATCGTCATAATCCATTTGTATGGCATGGCTCTTAATTGTTATTCCCCTCTCACGTTCAAGATCCATATCGTCGAGAACCTGTTCCTGAGCGTCGCGATCCGTAACGGTACCAGTAAACTCCAAAAGCCTGTCGGCAAGGGTGCTCTTACCATGGTCGATGTGTGCAATAATGCAGAAATTTCGTATTTTTTCCATTGCCGCAAAGGTACTCTTTTTATCGTTATTTGCTATTAGTTGTCACTTGTCCGCCTCACTCAGAGTGTTGTCAAGGTTGACAAACTTGTTTATCTAAATGCCCGCCATTAAAGCGTCGGGAAGTTCGTAATCAACATGGTTTAAAAATTCAATTGATTTTTTGATTTCATCATACATCACTTTGTCGTTTTCAACAAATGGAACTTCCGTACGATATTTACCAATAAAATCTTCAATAAATTCAGATGATTTTAGCGGTTTCCTGAAATCCAGTGCCTGAGCAGCATTAAAAAGTTCGATGGCCAGAATACGCTGTAGGTTTTCAACAACCCTGAATGCCTTGGTTGCTGCATTTGCGCCCATACTTACGTGGTCTTCCTGTCCTTGCGATGATTCGATAGTGTCGACAGAAGCCGGAGTACAAAGTTGTTTGTTCTGACTTACAATTGAAGCGGCTGTGTATTGTGGAATCATGAAGCCTGAATCAAGCCCGGGGTTTGCAACCAGAAATGCCGGCAATCCGCGTTTGCCATTCAATAATTGAAAAGTTCTGCGTTCAGCAATACTTCCCCATTCGGCTGCTGCTATGGCAAGATTGTCGAGTGCTAGAGCAAGAGGTTGACCGTGGAAGTTGCCTCCCGAAACAATAATATCCTCATCGGGAAAAATTGTGGGATTGTCGGTAACAGCATTTATCTCACTTGAAAAAACGCTTGCAACATAATTTATTGAGTCCTTTGAAGCGCCATGCACCTGCGGGATACACCTGAAAGAATATGGATCCTGAACATGTTCTTTGTGGCGGCTGATAAGTTCGCTGCCATCAAGTAAAATGCGAAATCTTTCGGCAGTCTGTATCTGTCCTTTGTGGTTTCTTATTTGATGTAGCCTGTCCATAAATGGTTCAATGCGTCCATCGAAAGCATCAAGAGAAATGGCGCCTATAATATCGGCAAGTTCCGAAAGGCGGAATATTTTCAAAAGTGAAATAACACCGTAAGCACTCATAAACTGTGTGCCATTTAAAAGTGCCAGACCTTCTTTTGACTGTAATTTAAGTGGTTTCCAACCAAATTTCTTCAGCATTTCTGATGATGGTATTTTCTTTCCTTCTAGGTAAACCTCACCGTAGCCAATTAATGGTAACGACATATGCGCCAGTGGCGAAAGGTCGCCGGATGCCCCAAGTGAGCCTTGTTGGTAAACTATAGGAATAACACCATTATTAAAGAAATCAACCAGCCTTTGAACTGTAGAAAGTTGAACCCCTGAATGCCCAAAGGAAAGTGATTGTGCTTTAAGCAGAAGCATCAGTTTTACAATCTCAGCAGGCACTTCGTCACCTGTGCCACAAGCATGCGACATAACCAGATTTTTTTGCAGTTTTCCAAGGTCTTCTTTACTTATTGTTTTATTGTAGAGTGCACCAAAACCAGTATTTATCCCATAGATTGGACCTTCGTGCGTCTTCATTTTATTGTCAAGATAATTGCGGCATTTCTTGATAAGTTCCTCGGATTCTGCTGAAATAGCAATTTTTTTATCTTCTTTAAGAATATCGAATATTGCCTTGAAATTCAATTTCTCAGGACTAATGTTGTGAATACCGTTTTCCATTGCTAATATTCTTTTATAAAGTTAATTATTTGCGATAGTTTAAATTTATACTGATCGCCGGTTTTCATATCTTTTAATGTGTAATTGCCAGTTTTCATTTCTTCTTCACCTACTAAAAGAACAAATGGTATTGACTTTTGGTTAGCGTATTTCATTTGTTTTTGAACTTTTGCACTCTCAGGATAAAGTTCGGCTTTAATCCCTGATTTGTGGATTTCTTCAAGAACCTGCAGTGAATGAAGTGATTCTTTTTCTCCGAAATTAATAATCATCAATTCTGATGTTGTTTGCGATTGCTCAGGAAAAGCATTTAATTCGTTCAATACATCGTAAATACGATCGGCACCAAAGGAAACTCCAACCCCTGAAACATCTTGCAGTCCAAATATTCCTGTAAGGTTATCGTAGCGGCCACCACCACAAATACTGCCAATGTTAACATCGTTTGCCTTTACTTCAATTATTGCACCTGTGTAATAATTAAGTCCTCTGGCAAGCGATTGGTCAATTTCAATTTTTGCTTTTATGTCGAGTAGTTCCAGATGGCTAAGCATGGTTTCCATTTCCAATATGCCCTTTGAGCCATCTTCCGAAAGACCAATAAGTTCCTTAAGACAAAGTAGTTTTTTGGAATTTTCACCACCTAAATTAATGATGGGCTCCAGATTATTTATAGCATCCTCGCTCAGGCCTTTTGCCCTCAATTCATCATAAACTTTTTCTATTCCAATTTTATCCAGTTTGTCGATGGCAGTAGTAATATCGGTAAGCCTCTCCGGCTCATCAATAATTGTGGCTATGCCACTTAGTATTTTCCTGTTGTTAAGTTTTATGGTAATATCTATTCCAAGGTTTTTGAATATTTCATCAATTACCCTGATTAGTTCCGTTTCATTCAGAAGAGAGTTAGAGCCAATTACATCAATATCGCATTGAAAAAATTCGCGATATCTTCCTTTTTGTGGACGGTCGGCACGCCAAACAGGTTGAATTTGATATCTTTTAAAAGGAAAAACAATATCGTTACGATGCTGAACAACATAACGCGCAAAGGGTACAGTAAGGTCATACCTTAGTCCTTTTTCTGAAATTTTAATTGCAGATTTTTGAGAGTTACCTTCACTCAAATCATTCTCATCTAGTTTCTTTAAATAGTCGCCTGAGTTAAGAATTTTGAAAAGCAGGCGGTCACCCTCTTCACCATATTTACCCATTAATGTGCTTAAGTTTTCCATTGCCGGGGTTTCGATAGGTTGGTAACCATATTTTTGAAATATACTTTTAATAGTATCAAATATATAGTTCCGTCTTCCCATTTCCATGGGTGAAAAATCGCGGGTTCCTTTCGGTATTGATGGTTTTTGTGCCATTTTTTATTTAAGTGTTAAAAGTTTGCAAAAATACGAAATTAAGAGATAAGGAAATTGTTGGCTAAGCAAGAAACCTTATTTTTGCCCCGTGCAAAAAACAAAAGTTACCTTATTATTTTTCTTTGTTTTATTTTTATTACTGTCTCCTTCAATCGCAGAGGCACAAATAAATTATAAGCATTTTGTTAATCTGGGTAGCCAAGAACTTTCAAGGGAAAACTACATTGGTGCAATTAAAAACTTTAATATAGCCATTAGTTCTAAAAAGGATGGTTTTGAAGCATATTTTTTAAGGGGGATATCAAAATTTAGTCTTGGTGATTATAAAGGGGCGGAAAGAGATTTTTCATCTACATTAAAAATACATCCACTTTATGTAAGAGCCTACCATTATCGTGGTATTTCGAGGGATAGACTTTTTGATTATACCCATGCAATTACGGATTTTGACAAGGCTTTGGAGGTTGACCCTTTTAACCCAGAGGTATTTATGGCTCGGGGCGACACAAGAATGCACTTAAAGAATTTTGAAACTGCTGTAAAAGACTATTCAGCAGCCATTGAACTGAATGATAAAATTTCCTCGGCATGGCTGAACAGAGGTGTAGCCCAGCACTTTTTAAAGCGTAATGAAGAGGCTTTGAATGATTTGAATGAAGCCGTTTTGCTTGATTATTTTAATGTTGAGGCATGGACAAAAAGGGGAATGGTTAAGTATGAGATAGACAGCCTGCAAGGAGCACTTAGTGATTTTGTACAAGCTATTAAACTCGATGACAAAAACCCTTACGTTTATTTTCAAAGAGGCCTTACTTATTTAAAACTGAAAGATACAACTCTTGCCTTGCAAGATTACAATAAAGTAGTTGAAATGGAGCCCAATAATGCTTTAACTTATTATAATATTGCGCTAATTAAATCCATGCAAAAAGAATATGATGAGGCGTTTGAAGCCTACCAAAAAGTGGTAAGTATAAATCCAAACAATGTTTATGCATTTTATAATCGCGGTATTTTGTTTTATACTACCAAAAAATACAGAGATGCCGATAAAGATTTTTCAAAAGCAATTGAAATATTTCCGGATTTTGCAGGGGCATTTATTAATCGTTCAGCGGTAAGGTATAAACTTGGAAGGCGAAAAGCAGCAAGGGAAGACGAACAATCAGCAAAAATGATTATTGCTGCAATAAATGGTGAATCAGATGATTATGGATTACTTTACAGACGATACGGTGATTCTACATATTTTAATAAGATAATTGAGTTTGAGGCTGATTTTATAAGTGGAAATATGAAAAAAGGTAGGGTTCAGTTCGACAGGGTTAGTGTTGAACCTAAGCCAAATTTCTTTTTGGTTTACGCCTTTGAAATTCCTGATTCTTTAAAAATGCGTTATAGTAAATACGAATATCTTGATAAAGGTATTGCAAGTTTCAATGCACAAAATGATTTGGGAATTAGGTTTGTTTATACTACAAAGCAATGGCCGGTAAGCAAGGAAAAGGCCAGGGAAGAATTGAATAAAATTGATTCAGCAATTTCAATATTGGGCGATACAGCAGCCACTTATTTTATTAAAGGTGTAATAAATAGTACGTTGCAGAATTACACTACTGCCATAAATTCGTATAATAAAAGTATTGAAAAGGACAAGGCAATTTCTTATGCCTATTTTAATCGCGGTGCAACAAGGTACGAATTGGATGAATTTATTTTTGCCGAAAAAGAGTATTCAAATTCAATAACCATTAGCCGAAGTTCGCCAAAAGCAATTAAAAAGGAGTTGCCTCCCGACCACATTAAAAGTCTTGCCGATTTTGAGATGGCCATTAAATTGAATGGTGCCTTGCCTTTTGCATATTATAATAGTGCCAATTTAAAAACAAGGTTGCAGAAATTTCAAAGTGCCATCGATGATTACTCAATGGCTATTAAACTTGAACCCGATATGGCCGAGGCTTATTTTAACCGTGCACTTGTACTTCTTTATTTAAACGAAGACAAACTGGCCTGTAGCGACCTTAGCAAAGCAGGTGAACTTGGAATTACCGAAGCCTACAATATTATTAAAAGGTATTGTAATAAATAGAATTTAGTTATGTTTGGCACTTAAATATTTCCCAACCAAAACAGCAATTATCATAGTTAAATAAAGTTGGCCCGAAATAGCCAGAAATATCGAAAGGCTTTTGGCAAATGGGTCAATGGGTGTAATGTCGCCATAGCCAAGTGTAGAAAGGGTTACAAAACTAAAATAAATAAAATCGGTAACTGGCATAAGGGTCTCTCCAGGGATATTATACGATTCGCCCGGAACAAATAAATAAACAATTCGGAATAGTACAGAGCCAGTAATTCCCATTATAAAATATATATTTATTGCTTCAACAAATTCAAGAAGTCCCACTTCTTTGCTTTTAGCAATTCTAACTACCATTAAAGTAATAGTAAGTATTAGAAACAATATTGAAAATACAGCAGAAATAAAAGACAAATAATGAAAATCCATAAAATCGGATAACCACATTATTATAATTGCAAATCCGGCATAAAAAAAATATCTCTTGTTTTTGTGAGAAATAATTCTTGCTGAAACTATGTAAATTATTGAAAATACGACATTATATAATTCTCTTTTAAATTCTCCCAGAGGTAATATACTAACTACAAATACATAAATAAACACTAAAAAAAATAATACTAAATTGTATTTAGCTTCAATACTTAATTTCTTTTCCATTTTAGTTTTTTTTACTCTAAGCAAATCTAATAATAATTTTAAGCATCACTATAAAAAATATCAAAGCCATTATTTTATCTTTGCTTCGTACAATTATTGAATTTAGGAAATTGAAATACCAATATCACATATTAAAGAACGGGATAAAAGTTGTTCACCAATATGCCCAAACACCGGTGTCGCATTGCGGCTTAATGGTGGGCACAGGCTCAAGGGACGAATTGCCCAGAGAAAGTGGAATGGCTCATTTTATTGAGCATATGATTTTTAAGGGGACTTCGCATCGTAAAGCATACCACGTTCTTAGTCGGATTGAGAATTATGGTGGCGACCTTAACGCTTTTACCACCAAGGAGGAAACTTGCATTTATGCCTCATTTTTAAGCCCATATTATGAAAGGAGCATTGAACTTTTTTCGGATGTTGCCTTTAATTCCATTTATCCCTTAAAGGAAATGGAAAAGGAAAAGTCAGTTATTCTTGATGAAATAAATTCGTATAACGATAGTCCTTCTGAGCAGATTTTTGATGACTTTGAAGGCATGCTTTTCAAAGGTCACCCTTTGGCAGAGAATATTTTAGGTATGCCCAAAACCTTAAATGCTTTTACCCGAAATGATATTTTTAGATTTTTAAAGCGCAATTACATGATGGAAAACATGGTTATTGCCTCTGTGGGGGATATCGATTTTGCCAAACTGATAAGGTTGCTGGAAAAGCATTTTGAAAATATAGAAACATCGGCAAGTGTGATTGAGCGTGAGGTTTTTGAAAATTATAAACCTTGCAAAAAGATAGTGAAAAATGGATCATATTTAAGCCATTTGATGATTGGGAATGTGGCATATTCGCGAAACGATAAAAAACGTTTACCCTTGTTGCTGTTAAATAATATTCTGGGCGGTCCGGCACTTAACAGCCGATTGAATTTATCTCTACGCGAAAAATATGGATATGCATATTCCATAGAGTCGTTGTATCAGCCTTATTCCGATACGGGTATGTTTGCTATTTATCTGGGAACTGATAATAGAAATATAAATAAAAGCATAAAGCTTATTAAAAAAGAACTCAGGCTTTTACGGGAACAAAAACTAGGAACAGCACAATTTTCAAGGGCGAAAAAACAAATATCAGGTCAGTTGGCAATTCAATATGAGTCGCGACAAAATGAAATGCTTTCCATGGCCAAAAGTTATCTTTACCGCCCTCAGGTAAAAAGTCTTAATGATTTTTTAAAGGAGGTGGATGGGTTAACAGAAGTGAGTTTGATGGAAGTGGCCAACGAAATTTTTGACGAAAATCAATTAAGCCTACTTATTTTTGAGGGAAAAGAAAATGATTAACGAAGAAATTGAAAAATATATTGAAGACCATTCTTCAGAAGAGGATAGTTTGCTTCACGACCTTTTTAGGGAAACCCAGCTGAAAACATATTATCCCCGCATGGTTTCGGGCAAGCAGCAAGGCCTCTTTCTTGAAATGATCAGCAGGATGATTAAGCCTGATTTTATTTTGGAGATTGGAACATTCACTGGTTATTCGGCCATTCAAATGGCAAAGGGGTTGAGTAAAAACGGTAAAATAATTACCATCGATATTAACGAAGAACTTGAAACCCTGGCAGGTAAATATTTTAAAAAATCGGGACTGAGTGATAAAATAGACTTCCGAATAGGCGATGCCTTAACAATTATTCCAGACTTGATTCACACATTTGATCTTACCTTTATTGATGCCGATAAAGAACAATATCTGGATTATTACGAACTAGCCCTTGAAAAAACCAGAACTGGCGGTTTTATATTAGCCGATAATGTTTGGTGGTCGGGTAAGGTTTTAAATCCCGAAAAAAGAATAGGTAAATCAAAAAAGGCCGATAAGGAAACCAAAGGAATTGTTGCCTTTAATGAATTTGTAAAAACCGACAAACGTGTGGAAAAAGTAATTATCCCCTTAAGGGATGGAATTACGATAATTAGAAAAGTCTAAATATTGCGATTTAAACCGAAATATTTAGCCTAATATTTCGGTTCCAACCGAAAATATTGTATATTTG
>JAOZNY010000007.1:0-21414 GCA_029933565.1 Bacteroidales bacterium | reverse complement strand
AAACCGAAATATTTAGCCTAATATTTCGGTTCCAACCGAAAATATTGTATATTTGTGTCAATAAAGAAATTTATGATGATAAAAAGACAGTTATTGAATCGGATCTTGGAACGGCTTTTTGATAAAAAAGTAATCATAGTATTGGGACCTCGTCAAACAGGAAAAACAACTTTATTGAAAGAGATAGTTTTGTTAAGTACGAATGAAACTTTATGGTGGAATGGCGACGAAACTGATATTAGGCAGATTCTAAGAAATCCAAATTCAACATTGCTTAAATCGTTAATAGGTAAGCATAAGTTATTAATTATTGATGAAGCACAACGAATTGAGAATATTGGATTGTGTATAAAACTAATTTATGATAATATTGAAGGGGTGAAAGTAATAGCCTCAGGTTCATCGGCTTTTGAACTGGCAAATAAAATCAATGAACCTTTAACAGGTAGAAAATGGGAGTATTTTCTTTATCCCATATCTTATAAAGAAATGGTTGATCATCATGGTTTAATTGAAGAAAACAGGCTTCTTCAGCATCGTCTTATTTATGGCTATTATCCTGATGTAATTAATAATTATGGTGATGAACAGGCTATTCTTCAGCAATTATCTGATAGTTATTTGTATAAAGATATTTTAACATGGGAAAAAGTTCAAAAACCCGACCGCCTTGAAGCACTTGTTCAAGCACTGGCATTTCAAATTGGCAATGAAGTATCGTATTATGAATTAGGAAAAATAACGGGATTAGATAAAGAAACTGTTGAACGTTATATTATTTTGTTGGAAAAAGCATTTATAATATTTCGTTTACGATCGTTTAGTAGGAATTTAAGGACTGAACTAAAAAAGAGCCGTAAAATTTTCTTCTATGATAATGGTCTTAGAAATGCTGTTATTAGGCAGTTTAACCCATTAGGACTCAGAAATGATGTTGGTGCTTTATGGGAAAATTTTATCATTAGCGAAAGGATGAAGTATTTAGAATACAATAAAATATATACGAATCGCTATTTCTGGCGAACCCACAGCCAACAAGAAATAGACTATCTTGAAGAAAGGGATGGTAAACTATTGGCTTTTGAGTTTAAATGGAAAAGTAAGTCAAAGGTAAAACTACCAAAGAGTTTTATTCAGGCCTATCCTGAAAGTGAGCAAAGGGTAATAACACCCGATAATTTCTCAAGATTTATCAGTTAAGTATTAATTAGTCTTAAACTTATATTTCACCTGACTAAGTTCTTCATTTGCCTTAACAATTTTCTGTTTTAGGCTTTCTTTGTAATCAGTAATTTTTTTTGCCATATTTTCATCTCCGGTGGCTATCATTTGTGCCGATAAAATTGCAGCATTGAGTGCTCCATTAATTCCAACAGTGGCTACAGGTATTCCCGGAGGCATTTGTACTATTGCTAAAAGAGCATCCATGCCATCGAGGCTTGCATTTATTGGAACTCCAATAACAGGTAAAGTAGTCATGGCAGCAATAACACCGGGCAAATGTGCTGCCATTCCTGCTCCTGCAATAATAACTTTCAATCCTCTTGTGGCTGCGCTTTTTGCAAATTTCTCCACCTCTTCGGGTGTGCGGTGAGCCGAAAGAGCATTCATCTCGAAGGGAATTTCCATTTCATTAAAAAATGCAGCAGCCTTTTCCATTACCTTTAAGTCGGAGGTGCTACCCATTATTATGCTTACAACTGGTTTCATAACTTCTGATTTTATTTTAAGGCAAAAATAATTTATTAAAATAAATATGCCTAATAATTTTTAATCACTACCACAAATTAAAACAATTGAACCCTCCTTCACTGCGTTTCGGCGGGCAGACAATCGAACAACGAAACAATCGAACAAATGAAAAACTTTTTCTCTTAAAAATATAAAATCATTCAACCTAAATTATATCTTTGTAAACTAACTACAAACGATTGGAATTTATGAATGTTATTCATGTACACGACAAAAAATTTAGGCCATTTATCCCATTTGAGAAAATTGAAGAAGAAACGAAAAGGATAGCTTGGGAAATTAATAATGACCTTAAAGGGCAAACCCCTTTGTTTTTGTCAATTCTTAATGGCTCGTTTATGTTTGCCGCTGATTTATTAAAACATATTACACTTGATTGTGAAATTTCGTTTGTAAAACTTGCTTCTTATTCAGGCACTGAGTCAACCCAGAATGTTAGGCAATTAATTGGGTTTGATGAGGATATTTATGGTAGAACAGTAGTAGTAGTGGAAGACATTATTGATTCGGGACTAACCATGGAAAGAGTTCTTGAACAATTAAAGGACATGGGAGCACATGAAGTGTACGTAGCAACTCTTATGTTTAAGCCAGATGCTTTTAAAAGGGATTATGAAGTACATTATAAAGGTTTTGATATTGGAAACGAATTTATAATAGGATACGGACTTGATTATAACAGACAAGGCAGAAACCTTAAGGACATTTATATTATAGAAGAATAAATTAAAAAGGGCTGCTATTGCTACTATGGTTGAGCATATTGATGGAAATATCAACAGCAACAACAGAAGCAATAGCAACCATAGAAGCCATTGTAGCAACAGAAATACTTACTCAATATATTTTAAAATAATTTTATCATGTTAAACATTGCATTATTTGGCCCTCCGGGAGCTGGTAAAGGAACTCAGTCAAAGAAGTTACTTGAAAAATACAACCTTACTTATATTTCTACTGGCGATATGTTGCGTAGTGAAATTGCTGAAGGTTCCTCACTTGGGCTTGAGGCAAAGGCAGTGATTGAAATGGGAGGCCTTGTGTCTGACGAATTAATTGTAAAGATTATTGAGAAAAAGATAAATACAGATACCAATTCACGTGGAATCCTTTTCGATGGATTTCCAAGAACGACTGTTCAGGCTTATATTTTAGAAGGTTTACTACTTAAACTTGGAAGCAAACTCGACTGCATGGTAAGTTTGGATGCTCCGGAAGATGAATTAATTGAACGCCTGCTTTTAAGGGCAAAAACATCGGGGCGTTCCGATGATACAATGGATGTTATAAAAGTAAGACTACAGGAATACAATGATAAAACTAAACCTGTAGCTGATTTTTATGATAAAAAAGGCAAGTACCATAAAGTTAATGGAGTGGGCGATATTGATGAGATATTTGAAGGTATTGTTGATGTAATTGAAAATGTCCGCGATAAGGAGTTTGCAAACATTGTTTTGCTGGGAAGGCCTGGCTCAGGAAAAGGTACACAAGGTAGGTTGTTGGCAGAAAAACATGACCTTGTTTATATTTCAACCGGTAAACTGCTAAGACAGGAAGTAGACAATAATACTGAGATTGGGAAAATTGTGGAGCCATTTATGACGAAAGGTGAAATTGTTCCTGATGAAATACCGATTAAACTTATTGAAAGGGAAATTGAAAATAACCCTGATGCAAATGGGTTTATCTTCAAAGGATTTCCACGAACAATTGTTCAGGCATACATACTCGATGGACTTTTAAGAAGGGAAGGAATGGCTGTTTCTGGAGTAATTGATATGAAAGTATCGACTCTTGAGGCTGTTAAACGCCTGAGTGAAAGATCTCGTTCCGATAGGAAGCGTCCTTACGATGAAAGTGCCGAATTGATTGTTAACAGACTGGAACAGTACAATTCCAAAACTGTTCCCGTTTTGGATTATTATAAAAAACAAGAAAAATACAATTCAATAAAAGCTGATAATAATAAGGAGGAAGTATTTCTACTTCTTTCGGAACAAGTTGATTTTATTTGCAAAACAAGTTGCTAATTAATTGTTTTGTCTAATCTTCTATTTTTGCATCGAAAAAACTAATCTTCATGGAAACAATTATACGAAAGGCTTTACGAAAGCCCACTGCTGCTAATACTATCTTTTTATTAAAAGGTAACAGCGATTTAAAAGAATTAGGCCTAAATACCGATGAAACTCAATGGGTTAAACGGATGCATAGATCTAAGAAATCAGGCGTTATTGAGATTAATAGATACAAAAACCATCTTTTTATTGCATATTGTGATGGGCAGGGAAGTAGGACAGAGAAGTCGGAAAACATGCGAAAACTTGGTAGTGAAACCCAAACTTTTCTTGTTAAAAATAAAATTGAAAGGGCAGTATTACAAGTTGTTGGAGGAAGTAAAGAAGATGCATTTAATCTTGCTGAAGGATTATTACTGGCAAACTATAAGTTTTCAAAGTATAAAACAGAGACTGACAAAAATGACAATTCCTTTGAGGAGTTGGATATTTATTGCAATGATATTACTGAAGATGACATTGACGAATTGAGACTTATTGTTGAGGCTGTTTACATTGCCCGCGATATGGTAAACGAGCCTGTTCAGTATCTTACTGCACCTCAGTTTTCAAAGGAGTTTGTGGCACTTGGTAAGGAAGCAGGATTTAAAGTAGAAGTTTTCAATAAGAAGAAAATAGAAAGCCTTAAAATGGGAGGGCTGTTGGCTGTTAACAGGGGAAGCATCGATCCTCCTACGTTTACAATAATGGAATGGAAGCCCAAAAATGCAGTAAATAAAAAGCCTTATGTTTTTGTAGGAAAAGGAGTAGTTTACGATACTGGAGGGCTAAGTTTGAAGCCTTCAAATTCTATGGATACGATGAAGTGTGATATGGGTGGTGGTGCAGCAGTTGCAGGTGCAATTTATGCGATAGCGAAAGCCGAACTGCCTGTTTATGTTATTGCTTTGGTACCCGCAACCGATAATCGTCCTGATGGAAATGCTTATACACCGGGCGATGTAATTACAATGTTTGATGGAACTACTGTTGAAGTGTTGAATACTGACGCGGAGGGCAGAATGATTTTGGCCGATGCGTTAAGTTATGCCAAAAAATATGACCCTAAATTAGTTATTGATGCAGCAACCTTAACAGGTGCTGCGGCAAGGGCAATAGGTGCTAATGCAATGGTTGGTATGCAGGTTAAAAGTGAAACAGAGTTTTTGGAACTGCAAAAGGCAGGAGCAAGAGTGCACGAACGTATTGTTGAGTTTCCCATGTGGGATGAATACAATGAACAGATAAAATCTGAAATTGCTGATTTGAAAAATATTGGTGGAGTTGATGCTGGAGCTATTACAGCAGGGAAGTTTTTAGAGCATTTTACTGATTACCCCTATATTCATCTTGATATTGCAGGTCCGGCATTTTTGTCGAAAAAAGATAAATACCGCACAGTGGGTGGTACAGGAATTGGAGTTAGATTATTGTATAACTTTATAAAATCAAAAGCGTAAAACATAGAAATTCAGTTAGTTAAAAAAACCACCTTGATTTAAGGTGGTTTTTTTTGTACCTTTAGGCACAACGAAAAAATTTACGTCATGCCTCAGGATTTATTAAAATATTTTGAAAAACGCTTAAGTAAGCGTGAAATTAAAGCTGTTAAGAGCGGAGGATTTGTTACCATTTCGCGGCAAACAGGTTGTAACGGAAACTCAGTTGCTGCAAAACTTGTGAAAAAACTAAGTGGCCAAGCAAAGTGGAAATATATTAACAAAGAAATACTTGAGCATTCAGCACAAAAACTGAATTTGAAAAATTCTAAGATTAGTCATTTATTTAATGCTGACAGTTTATCGCATGCTAATGAAATAATTTCAGCACTATCCAACAGATACTACAAAAGCGACAGAAAACTTAAAAATACAATTACAGAAGTTGTTAGGCATTTTGCCATGGAGGGGAATATTGTAATTGTTGGTCGTGCTGCCGTGGGAATTACTTCAAAAATGTCGGGCGGACTTCATATAAGAATAACAGCACCACTTGATTGGAGAATAAATTCGCTAAAAAGGAGAAAAGGTTTCGAAGATGTTGACATTAAAAAGTTTATTGATGAACACGACAAAAAGAAAGTAAACATAATTAAAAGGTTTTGCAATGTTGAGTTTAAGGAAATACCATTTGATTTAACATTAAATTGTGCCCATTTCAATCAGGATCAAATGGTTGAACTAATAGTTAAAGCAATGAAATTAAGGGGTATCAGCTAGTAATTTCAAATCACTTCTCATTAATTGAGATATAAATTATTAATGTAATTTTTTCAATGATTTCCGAATCAAAATAAATCCTAATTTTGGCCGTTATTATTTCAATCTACAATATAAAAAAATGAAGTTGTTAAAACCATTTTTCAGTCTCTTAATTTTATTTGCAATGTTTTCTTCCTGCAGCACCGATGTTGATATTTATGCAGATTATGAAGATATTTCAATAGTTTATGGATTAATGGATTCTTCTGACGACACAACCTTTTTGAAAATTACAAAGGCATTTATGGGGCCTGGCAATGCGCTTGTTATTGCTACTAACCCCGATTCGAGTAATTATAATATCAAACTTGATGTTAGGATGAAAGGAATACAGAATGGGGTGGAGAAACAAACTATTGTGTTCGATACTATTACGATTACTAATAAGCAAGCAGGTGATAGTGTTTTTTACTTTCCTGAACAGATGGTGTATTACTGTACTGAGACTCTGAATTCTGACTACGAATATAATTTAACAATTGCCAAGCCAGATGGTGATTTAAGTTCTACAACTGCTGTGGTTGAGGATTTTTTTATAAGTAGTCCTAATAGGTATATAAATTTCATGAGCGATAAGGATATTGAATGGACCAGTGCTGAAAATGGTAAAAGGTATGAAATATCTTTGGTGTTTAATTATACGGAATTACTTCCCGGCGAAACCGATACCTTGCATAAATTTATAAGTTGGCAATTAGGAATGCGTAAGTCTATAAATCAGGATGGTGGTGAAGAAATGTACATTGGTTATTCAGGCGATGTTTTTTATTCAACACTTGAAAATGAACTTGAACCAATACTAAATGTAAAACGCTGGACAGGTCCTGTCGATGTAATTATTGCCTGTGCCTCACAGGAATTTGATACATATTTAGAAGTTAATGATGGTACCGATAATCTTCTTTCAGAAGTGCCGGTATTTACAAATATTAATGGTGGTTTTGGACTGTTTGCTTCACGAAAAACAATTACCAAAGCAGTAGATCTATCAGTTCAGTCTGAACTTAAGTTAATTACTCAATATCCCGAATTGGGTTTTAAGGCCAAACCATAATTAGGATTTAGCCAATAGAATACCCGGTCTGTTTTGTAAATAGACTCATAATGTTTGTCTTTCCAAAGTATTTTGTTTAATCTTACCCTTTTAGTCTGATTTTTCTGCTATAGATTGTAAACTAAAGCCTATCCACTTAATACTTCAATAACACATCCTGACATGTTGTCATTTTATTTCCCATGGCATAAAACTTGAAACACCCTGAGCAAGTCACAATAAATTTTGACAATAAATAAAAGAATTATAAATAATTAAAATTAAGATAAAATGGGAAAAATAATCGGAATCGACTTAGGTACTACAAACTCCTGTGTTGCCGTAATGGAAGGTAACGAGCCAGTAGTTATTCCTAACAGTGAAGGTCGTCGTACTACTCCATCAATAGTTGGTTTTACTGACAATGGAGAGAGAAAAGTTGGCGATCCAGCAAAGCGACAAGCTATAACAAATCCAGTTAATACTGTATACTCTATTAAGCGTTTCATGGGTAACTCATTTGGTGAAGTAACCAAAGAAATTAACCGTGTACCTTATAATGTTGTAAAAGGTGATAACAATACACCTCGTGTAAAAATTGAGGACAGATTGTACACGCCACAGGAAATTTCTGCAATGGTTCTTCAGAAAATGAAAAAAACCGCAGAGGATTACCTTGGTCAAACTGTTACAGAAGCAGTTATTACTGTTCCTGCATACTTTAACGATGCACAACGTCAAGCAACTAAAGAGGCTGGTGAAATTTCTGGTTTAACAGTGAAAAGAATAATTAACGAGCCAACTGCCGCTGCACTAGCCTACGGACTTGATAAAAAAATGGAAGATCGTACGGTTGCAGTTTTTGACCTTGGCGGTGGTACTTTTGATATCTCAGTACTTGAACTTGGCGATGGCGTTTTTGAGGTAAAATCAACAAATGGAAATACTCACCTTGGTGGTGATGATTTTGATGAAGTTATCATCAATTGGTTAGCTGATGAGTTTAAAACTGATGAAGGTCTTGAACTTAAAAAGGATCCAATGGCACTTCAGCGTTTGAAAGAAGCTGCTGAAAAAGCAAAAATTGAACTTTCAAGTTCAACTGAAACAGAAATCAACTTACCATACATTATGCCGGTTGATGGAGTTCCAAAACATCTTGTACGCAAACTTACTAGAGCTAAATTTGAGCAATTGACTGACAGTTTAATTCAGGCTACAATTGCACCATGTAAAGCAGCATTAAAAGATGCAGGTATGTCACCATCCGATGTTGACGATATTATTTTGGTAGGTGGCTCAACACGTATTCCTGCAATTCAGGATATTGTGAAAAATTTCTTTGGAAAAGAGCCTTCAAAAGGTGTTAATGCCGATGAGGTAGTAGCAATTGGTGCTGCAATTCAGGGTGGTGTTCTTACAGGTGAGGTAAAAGATGTTCTTCTTCTTGATGTAACTCCTCTTTCACTTGGTATTGAAACTCTTGGTGGAGTAATGACTAAACTAATTGATGCCAATACAACTATACCTACTAAGAAGTCGGAAACATTTTCAACTGCTGCCGACAATCAGCCTTCAGTTGAAATTCATGTTCTTCAGGGAGAGCGACCAATGGCCAATCAAAACAAAGATATTGGACGTTTTCACCTCGATAGCATTCCTCCTTCACCACGTGGAGTTCCACAAATTGAAGTAACTTTCGATATCGACTCAAATGGTATCTTACATGTTACTGCTAAGGATAAAGCTACAGGTAAATCGCAAAGTATTAGGATTGAGGCTTCTTCAGGACTTTCAGATGAAGAAATTCAAAAAATGAAAGCCGATGCTGAAGCTAATGCAGATGCTGATAAAGAAGCCAAAGAAAGAATTGATAAACTAAATAGTGCTGATGCTCTTGTTTTTCAAACAGAGAAACAACTTAAAGAATTTGGTGATAAAATTCCAGAGGAAAAAAAGTCGGAAATTGAAGTTGGACTTGAGGAATTAAAAACTGCACATAAAAGTGAGGACATTGCTGCCATTGATGCAGCCATGGAAAAATTAAATGCTTCATGGCAAAAAGCTAGCGAAGACATGTACAAAGATGCCGGAGCTGATGGACAGACTCCTCCAAACGCCGGACCCGAAGCTGGAAATGGTGGTGCACAAGGCGGAGATGATGAAGTTACAGACGTCGACTTTGAAGAGGTTGACGAGAAGTAAAAAATAAATAACAATTTGTTGAAAAGTTGTCGGTGAAAACCGGCAACTTTTTTTTTGTCTATTAAAAATGTTTCTACCTTCGTTGACCCTC
Organism: Bacteroidales bacterium; assembly: GCA_029933565.1. Lineage (GTDB taxonomy): Bacteria > Bacteroidota > Bacteroidia > Bacteroidales > F082 > BM524. The sequence continues at coordinate 12,012 of JAOZNY010000007.1, read as the reverse complement.
TTTTTATGTGGGTAGATGTAGGTTTTATTGATAATTCATTATTTCAGGCATCATTTTTTTGATTTGATAAATCAGATAATTACTAATTTAAAATAAAATGTTTATGAAAAAATTTACTAAATTATTAACTATGCTTCTCTTATTTATAGGAGTATCACTAACCGGTCAGGATATGGTAATTACCGGTGTGTATGATGGCCCTTTAAGTGGCGGAACTCCAAAAGGAGTTGAATTATATGTTATTAACGATATTGTCGACATTAGCAATTACGGTTTAGGCTCAGCTAATAATGGAGGTGGATCTGATGGAGAAGAATTTACTTTTCCTGCTGACAGTTATTTAGCCGGCGATTTTATTTATGTTTCATCCGAGGATGTTCAGTTTCTTAGTTGGTTTGGCTTCGATACTGATTACACTTCTGGTGCTATGGCAATTAATGGCGATGATGCCGTTGAGTTGTTTATGGATGGTAATGTAATCGATGTTTATGGAGATATAAATGTGGATGGAACCGGCCAACCATGGGAATATATGGATGGCTGGGCTTACAGAGTAAGTGGCACCGGACCGGATGGAACTACCTTTGTGTTAGCAAACTTTACCTATAGTGGTCCAAATGCGCTTGATGGCGAAACAACAAATGCTACCGCAGCAATACCTTTCCCAACAGAAACATATACAGCCGGAGCCTCTACTACAGTGGCAACTCCGTCTATTACACCTGCATCGGGAGATTATTTTGCACCCATAACTGTAAGCATGACTTGTGCAACCACTGATGCAATAATTTACTATACTTTGGATGGTACTGATCCTGATGAAACTTCTACAGTATTTTCAACAAGTTTTTCTGTTAGTACAACTACTACAGTAAAAGCAAGAGCCTATAAATCAGGTATGACTGAAAGTAACATTGCAACAAATAATTATAATTTTCCTTCAGTTATTGATGTAAGTACTATTGCCGATTTACGTGCTCAAACAGTTGGTAGTGGTGATTATTATAAATTGACAGGAGAAGCAATCCTTACATTCCAACAATCATTTAGATATCAAAAATATATTCAGGATGCAACAGCTGGAATTTTAATTGACGATTCACCAGGTGCAATAACAACAACCTATGATATTTATGATGGAATAACAAATATAGTTGGGGTTTTATCAGAATATGGTGGAATGTTACAATTTGTCCCGAATGGGGATCCAGGAGCACCTTCATCAACTGCAAATACAATTACTCCCGAAGTAGTTACCTTAACTCAACTTACCAATAATTTTGAGGATTATGAGGCCGAACTTGTGATGGTTGAAGACGTTGTTTTTGCTGATGCAGGGGCTACTTTTGCCAATGGAACAGAATATGTTATTACAGATGCAGGAAATGTCACTTATAATTTCCGTACAACTTTTTATAGTGTTGATTACATTGGTACTGTAATTCCAACTGAATCACAAAATATTGTTATTCTTCCTAATTCCCGAACCGATGGGGAATTTATTACCAGTAGAGATATTGCAGATTTTTCCGCACTTTCTACCGCTGCTCGTATTGTGGGTTCAATGCAGGGTTGGAATACTACAGACCCTGACTATGTAATGACACTTAATGTTAATGGGCTGTATGAGTTAACTCAGACATTGGATGCTGGTGATCATCTATACAAAGTAATTGAAGGTGATGATTGGACTGATCCAAATTATCCTGGAACCGACCAGGTTGTGGCTTTAACTGCAACTGAAGATGTTACATGGAAAACAAATGTAGACGCTGATCTTGTAACACATATGTTGCCTGTTGTAGCCGGAAACTTTCTTGAAGTTTTGGGAGGCGTAAACTGGGATCCAACTGAACTAATTGGTGAAATGAGTGATGATGATGGAGATGATATTTTTACCCTTGAACTAGTTATCCCTGAAGGAAGTTATGAAGGTAAGGTTACACTAAACCAAAACTGGGATCAAAACACAGGTGGTAATGTTCCATTTACTACTGATGGGGTTAATGCAACAGTTTTTACCTTCGATTTCCCTAATAATACAACAACTATTTCAGGTCCTCCACCGCCATCTGCTACAATTACATTTGTTGTTGATGACTCTGAAGGAATGAACTACAATGGTTTTTATTTAAAAGGAAGTTGGGATGAATTTGGTAACTACGATCCTTCGTGGGGAGATGGTGCTGAGCATTCTGCATTTTTTGATGATGGTACAAATGGTGACGAAACTGCCGATGACCATATTTGGACTTGTCAGTTTGACTTAACCTCTGATGGAGGCTCAAATACCTGGGAATGGGGTGTTAATGATGCAGAACATAATTGGGTTGCCGGAAACTGGCAGTTTAGTGTTACTGATGGAACACCACAAACTTTAAGTTGGACTGTACCTGCTTCACCTTATGTAATTGTAAATGAAATTATGTATAATTCACCGGGTACAGATGAAGAATGGGTTGAACTTTATAACGATACCGATGCTGCCATCGACCTTGAAGGCTGGAAAATTCTTGACGATAATGCTAATCACACACCTATTGAAATTACTGCCGGATATTCAATTCCTGCCAATGGGTATTTTACAATTATGATAGCCACTGATGGTTTCTTCCCATTTACACCTGATTTCGATGGAACAGGTAATTTTGCTCTGAATAATGGTGGTGATGTTGTAAGAGTTTACAACTCTGATGGAATGTTAATTGATTTTGTAGAATATGATGATGGAGGCGATTGGCCAAGTCAACCTGATGGTGATGGTCCAAGTTTATCATTAATTACACCTGATTTGGATAATAGTCTTGGCGAAAGTTGGGCTGCAAGTAGCCATGATGGTGGTTCACCTGCCGCATATAATTTCCCCATAGTTGTAACTGCACCAAATGGAGGAGAAATTATTGAACTTGATTCTTACTTTGACATCACTTGGACTTTAACTGGTTGGGATGGTGACATAAAAATTGAACTTATCAGAGAAGGACAGAATCCTGAATTATTGGTATCTGGTATTCCTGCTTCCGACGAAACTTATTCATGGTATGTTTTTGAAAGTTTGGAAGTTGCCAACGATTACAAAATTTTAATTTCCGGTTTGGAAGAAGATGAGCCATTTGATGAAAGTGACGACTTCTTCTCAATAATGGAACATTATGATATTCCTTTATTAGTGTTAACAGAAATAATGTATAATCCACCTGAATCGGGAAATGATTCGTTAGAATTTCTTGAAATCTACAATAATGGAGAAGAACTTGTTAATCTTGAAGGTATTTATTTCTCTCAGGGTATTGAATATGTATTCCCGAGTGTTGAAATACTTCCTGATACATTCCTTTTATTAGCAATAGATTCATTGGTGATGATGGAAACTTTTAATGTTGAGGCGTTCCAATGGACAGCTGGTGCTCTTAGTAATGGCGGCGAAGCTATTGAGATGAAGGATATGTACGATAATGTTATTGATTTTGTTGAGTATGATGATGCACTTCCTTGGGATACTTTGGCAGATGGACAAGGTCCTTCATTAACATTGTGTAACCCTGATGCAGATAATAATGTTGCCGAAAACTGGACACATTCAGTGAACTTTGTAGCAGTAAACTCTGTAGGCGATTCAATTTGGGCTACTCCTGGATTTGGATGTCAGGTTTCATTATTTGCTTCATTTGAGGCTGATATAACATTTTTATCCGTTGGAAATGGTGTTATGTTTACTGATTTAACTGTTGGTGATGCTACTGAATGGACGTGGACATTTGAAGGTGGTACTCCTGATACATGGAGTGGACAGACACCTCCTGAAATTATTTATAATGAAGTAGGATTATGGGATGTTACCTTATTTGTTTCTGATGGTGTTAATACCGATGAGGTTATAATTGAAGAGTATATTGAAGTAGTCGAATTCACTCCTCCAACAAACCTACAGGCCGTTGTTGGTCCGTATGACGATGTTCAACTTACATGGAATGCTCCTGCAAGCAATGGCTTTGAAGATGATTTTGAGGCCTATGATGATTTTGTAATTGATTTTATGCCTTGGACAAATCTGGATGTAGATGGAAGTACTACCTATGGCATGGAAAATGTTGAATGGCCAAATGCTGGTGCTGAGCAAGCATTTATGATATTTAATCCTTCGCAAACTACTCCTCCTGTCGATGATCTTGTTCCTCATTCAGGTGATAAACTTGCAGTTTGTTTTGCAGCAACCGCACCTCCAAATAATGATTGGTTGATTACTCCAATGGTAAATGTTGCCGGTGGTTCCAGTCTTTCTTTCTGGGCAAAATCATATACCGATCAGTATGGTCTTGAGAGATTTAGAGTTGGAGTTTCTACTACAGGAATGGATCCTGCTGATTTTACGATTATCTCAGAAGGAGATTATGTTGAAGCGCCTGTTGAAGAGTGGACAGAATTTAATTTTGATCTTGGTGCTTATGCCGGACAAAGTGTTTATGTTGCAATTCAATGTATTTCAAACGATGCCTTTATCCTGCTTGTTGATGATTTTTATATCGGAGCATCTAAGTCAACAATTACCTATAATTCTGGAACTTCAGTTGTTGGTAAAGCAACAAAAAGCATTAGTTATAATGCAAAACCAGTTATTAATCCGGTTGAAACTTCATACAATTCACGTAATTTAAATGTTGAACTTTTAGGTTATAATGTTTATAGGGATGATGTTCAGATTAATGCCAATATTGTTGAAGTAACTGAATACAATGATCCTGAGCCTTCAATTGCTACGCACGATTATTTTGTAACTGCTGTTTACGATGGAGGCGAATCTGATCCTTCAAATGTTGTAACAGTTGTAGTAACTGATATTATGGAAATTTCAACAAACTCTGTTGTTATTTATCCTAATCCAAGTAATGGAAACTTTACAATTGAATTAAAAGAGGATGCTATTGTAGATATTTATATTACAGATATCGCTGGTAAGGAAGTATATTCCAAAACCATAAATGGTTCTGAAAGAGTAAATGTTTTAGGTATGCAGAAGGGCTTATATATTGTTAGATTACTAGATAAATCTTCCAATGAAATTATTATTAAGAAAATAATAATTCAATAAATAAAAATTAATGAGCAAACCAGATGAGGTACTTTAGGGATTGCATCTGGTTTGTTCTTTTACAATTAATATTTACTAATATTTTAAAAAATGAAAAAAAACTACTTTTTATTAATTGCGGCTTTAGTTATTGCTGCCTTTAGTGTTAATGCCCAAAACCTGGTATTAAACAATGATTTTGAAAATTGGACTGGAGGTACAGCTGATAATTGGCTTGCTGATGGCGGAGCTATAGAAATTACTCAGAACTCAACTACCACACAAAGTGGATCTTTTAGTTGCGAAGTATTATGGACATCACAAGATAACCAGTACTTAACTTCAGACTCATTTATTGTAACATCGGGAATAGAAATGAATGCCAGTTTGTGGGTTTATGATAATGATATTGCCGGAAGAGCAAGATTATGTATTATTTATGAAGGAGCCGACAACTATTATGGAGATTATAGTGCTGATATGGACTCTTGGCAGCAAATAACGTATTCTGATATTATTCCTGAAGGAGCTACTTCAGCACAATTTCAGATTAGATTTTATGATATATCAGGTGATTGGGATGGAGATGCAACAGTTATAGTTGACAATGTTGTTTATGAGGGCAATTCAACTATTAATCCTGAACCAACTAACTACCCAACTGACTTTGTTGCAACTGCTGAAGGACTTGCAATTATGCTTAACTGGACAGATGCTGTTGGTGATGATCTTCCTTATGCTTACCTTATTAAAGCTGAGCAGGCAGTTGAGGCTTCTCCTACAATTGTTATTCCAGTTGATGGAATACCTGAAGCCGACGACTTTGATTTTAGCGATGGCATGGGGGCGGCAAATGTTTCTTATGGTAATGAGAACTTCACTTTCACAGGCTTAGAGACAGGTGAGTATTATCACTTCTGGATTTATCCTTATTCAAATTCTGGCGAAAATATCGATTATAAAACTGATGGTGAGGCTCCTAATGTAGGTGCAGAAACCGCAGATTTTACAATAATTAATCAGGAAAACTTTGATGCCGGACTAGGAACATGGACTCCTTACAATGTTATTGGTGATCAGGAATGGTATCAGGATGAATATGGTGGCGATACGTATGCTAAAATGAGTGGGTATGATGGTAGTGCTTTCGATAATGAGGACTGGCTAATATCACCACCTCTTAACCTTACAATCTATGATTCTGTATTTTTTAATTTCAAATCTGCCTTTAATTATACTGGTCCAGATTTGGAACTTTATATTTCTACTGATTACGATGGTGTTGGAAATCCTAATGATTATACATGGACGGATATTTCCGACATGGTTCAATGGTCAGATGGAAGTTGGAACTGGGTAGAATCGGGTAAAATTGATTTGAAAGATTATTTCCAAAGCAATACTTTCCTTGGGTTTAAATTTACTTCTACAACTGAAGGCTCGTCCACATGGGAACTAGATAGTTTTCTAATTTATGGTTATTTAGAAACTGGAATTAATAATAATCAGGATGTGTCGATTTCTGTTTATCCTAATCCGGTAACCGATGTTGTTAATATTGAAACTGCTGTTGAGGGATTACTTGAAATTTATTCAGTAAACGGACAGTTGCTTATTAATAAGGTAGTTACAGAAGGAATCAACAGTATTAATGTAGGTAACCTAATGCAAGGTGCTTATTTGCTGAAGTTTTCAGATGTAAATGGGAATTCTGCTACAAAGAAACTTCTGATTAGATAATATTGAATTTTTAAGAAAATAAGCCTGCTGTTGGTAAATACTGACAGCAGGTTTTTTTATTTTTACACTTTAGTAATCAAAAAGGTAATTTTTCGTTATTTGAATAAACCTCAGGAATTTGCATAAAAAAATGAAAATAGTATTTGCTCTTTTTATTGTTTTGTTTTCCTTAAACATTCATTCGCAGGATTTAACTACAATGCGATTGGAAGTGCCATCGGAACTGGATGTTGAGAGTTACAATGTGGAGCCACTTGGAGAAAATGGTGTTTTAATATTTTATGAAAGTAATGAACTGGATCAGGAAAAAAAACGCAAATGGTATTTTGGACTTTTCAATACCACACTTCATCAACAATGGCTTAAGGCTGTTGGAATTGAAAATAAAATGCATTTTGTTGACGCTTCTTACATCAATAATAAAATCCATTTACTTTTTAGGAATATTGGCAGGGGCAGAACCGAAAATGGCTATTATGAAATAGTTAGCCTAGATTTGAGTAGTCACAAGTTTGAGCAAATTTCAGGGACTTTTCCTATTAAATCAGAAATAGTAGGATTTGAGGTAATTGGAAAAATGGCCTGCATGGGTATAAACCTTAAAAATAGCAGTACCGATCTACTCTTCATAAATCTTGAGAATGGAGATATTAGTCCCGTTAAGTTAGCAGAATCTTACGAGAGTTTTATTGAAACCATTTATGCTAACCAAATAGACAAGAACTTTTATGTTAGTCTGAAAGTTAGACCCGACAATAGATACATAAAGGATTATATTCACATCTTCAATCCAGAGGGAAAGGCAATTGAAGTAGTAGAGATTTTAACTGACGACAACACAAAAGTTTTGCGAAAGTTTCAGTTTTATGCTATCGACAAAAACCAAACTGCTATTTTTGGTGTTTTTGATATACAAACAGGTCGTATTCCTGATCTTAGTAAACTTGAGGATGAAGACAATCCTAAAAGTGCCGGCTTATTCTCCCTTAAACTGGAAAACCATAAAGCCACATCACCTAAGTTTTTTGATTTTATGAAACTCGACAATATCCATGGCAGTATTAGTCAAAGGAAAATAACCAAAGTTAAAACGGATAATGGTGAATTTGACGAATCAGGTGCATCGAAAATGGTAAGTGCATTTTATAATATTACCAAGCCGGTGATAGTAAAAAGCAACGATAGTTTTATTATCAGTTCTGAGATTTATAAGCCTCATTATATTACCGAAACACGAATGGATTATGATTTTTATGGCAGACCTTATCCTTATACATACAGTGTTTTTGCCGGTTATTTATTTTTCGATGTAATAATGGTGGCCGTTACAGACGATGGCAAGATGATTTGGAATAATGATTTTATAATCAGGGATTTGAAATCGTTTTCGCTCGAAAGACATTCGATGATATTTGAGGATAATGAGTTTGTTACAGCAGCCTACGTTAATAACGGAAGAATCTATTCAAAAACATTTGAAGGTTCATTGGACATTGACAGCGACGAAAGTACAATTGCAACTAACCACAAAAAAGACAGGATAGTTGAAGATGAGAACAACCACATTGTAAATTGGTTTGATAATTACTTTTTGATTTATGGTTATCAAAAAATTAATAATCGTACACTTTCGAAACAAAATGAAAGGACAATTTTTTACATTAATAAAATTGCCTACAAATAATAACAAGCAAAAACATGAAAATATTCTGGGCCTTAATTACGTACGTAAACTACTTTTTTTCTTCTCGCTCGAGGTATAAAACGCACTCACCATTTGTTTACGATTTTATAAATAATGTGTTGAGGGATAAAACAAAGTATCGTGATTTTGTTAGTCTGAACAAGTATAGAAAGAGTGTTGAATCGAGGACTAGCATAATTGAAACTGTTGATTTTGGAAGTGGTGCGGGCAATAAAGAATATAGGGAATTTAAAGAGAAACTAGGAACAATAGCTAAAAGGCGTTCGCATTCAAAAAAACGCCTTGAGTTGCTTTACCGACTGACCAGATACTTGCAACCCAAACAAATGCTGGAAATGGGGACGGCAGTAGGTTTCAGTTCACTTTATTTGCAAAAGGGCTTTCGCAATGGCAAACTTACTACAATGGAAGGTTGTACTGCGCTATCTCAAATAGCTGCAAGAGGATTTAAAACCTTCAACGCAGAGGATATTGAAATAATTATTGGTAATTTCGACAACAACCTGAAACCTACTCTCGAAAAAATGGATTCGTTGGATTTTGTGTTTTTTGATGGTAATCACAGTAAATTGCCAACATTGTATTATTTTGAGCAATGCATGAATAAGATAAATGAAGACTCGGTTTTTGTTTTCGATGATATTCATTGGTCGCCGGGAATGAGCAGCGCCTGGAAAACAATTAAAGAAGACCCACGGGTTTCCTTTACAATAGATATTTATTGGATTGGACTAGTCTTTTTTAAAAAGGGTTTCGCTAAGCAGGATTTTGTAATAAATTACTAACTTTGGGGTTTTAAAATAGAAATGGAAAAAGACGAAATACTTAAACTTGAAAATATTTCAAGATTTTATACTGTAGGAACAGAAACGGTGAAGGCTCTTAATTCTGTTAGTATGAGCATTTATAAAAATGAATTCATTGCTTTGATGGGTGCCTCTGGTTCTGGCAAGTCAACTATGATGAATATTTTAGGTTGCCTCGACACAGCTACTGCAGGAAGTTACCATTTAAATGGAACTGATGTAAGTAAGATGACAGACAATGAACTTGCTGATATTAGAAATAGGGAAATTGGTTTTATTTTTCAAACTTTCAATTTATTGCCACGTTCTACAGCACTCGAAAATGTAATGCTTCCACTTATTTATGCAGGCATTTCGAAACATGAAAGGCAAATAATGGCTAAGGAAACACTTGGTCATGTGCAACTTACAGATAGGATGAGTCATCGCCCAAACGAACTCTCGGGTGGGCAGAGGCAAAGAGTTGCTATTGCCAGAGCATTGGTAAACAAACCATCGATTGTTTTAGCCGATGAGCCAACAGGTAATCTCGACTCAAAAACATCGGTTGAAATTATGGGACTTTTGGAGGAAATTCACCGACAAGGAAATACAATTATTGTTGTTACCCACGAGGAAGATATTGCCAAACATGCCCATAGAATAATCAGACTAAAAGACGGTGAGATTGAAACCGATGAGCAAAATAAAAATATTGTAACTGTTGGCAGTTATCAGTCTGAAACTGTTAAATAAATGGGTAAATTTAAAATCTATACTAAAACCGGTGATGCCGGACAAACCTCATTGGTAGGTGGCACGAGAGTGCCAAAAAACCATGCAAGGATTGAGGCCTATGGTACAGTCGACGAATTGAACGTTTATGTAGGCTTGCTCCGCGATCTTCTGGAAAAAGAAGAAACCATTAGAGAACTTATCAAAACTCAGGAGAACTTATTTGTTCTTGGTTCCTGGCTTGCTTACGATGGAAAAAAGAAAGTAGCACTTCCTGAATTAAGGCAAGAGGATATTGATTTTTTGGAGAACCGCATTGATGAGATGGAAAAAACACTACCGGAATTAAAGAGTTTTATCTTGCCCGGTGGCCATACTGCTGTTTCAACTTGCCATATTTGCAGGGTTGTTTGTCGCCGTGCCGAGAGGCAGATTATTGGACTTATGGAGAATAATGAGATCAACCCCCTTCACTTAACCTACCTAAACAGACTTTCTGACTACTTCTTTGTTCTTTCACGAAGTTTATCGTTAGAGTTTCGTATTACAGAAACTCTCTGGATTGCCCATAAAGATTAAAGAATAGAGAAAAGTTCTTTTTTACTTGACAAACTTCAAAAAAAAATTACTTTTGCACAAAATAAAAACGAATATTTGTAGCTATGTATTGGACCTTAGAGTTAGCATCAAAACTGGAAGATGCACCATGGCCTGCAACCAAGGATGAGTTGATAGAATGGGGCATCCGTACAGGAGCACCTGCCGAAGTTGTAGATAACCTTAGAGAGATAGAAGATGAGGGCGAATCATACGACCGCATTGAAGATCTTTGGCCTGATTATCCCACTAAGGAAGATTTCTTCTTTAATGAAGATGAATACTAAAAAGAAATTTTAGAAAAATTTACAAGCCGTTCTAAGTGTAGGACGGCTTTTTTTATGCCTTTATTAAACTATTGTCATTTTCACCATCCAAAACTTTCTGATACCAACTAGGTGTACCTTCGGCAAAGCCCGAAGTTAATTGATAAAACTTTTCAGCAGTTTCAACGTGTACCCAGTGAGAGGCGTTTTCAATGGTAATTATTTCAGCATTGGGAAAATTATACCTTATCTGGTCAAAGTCTTCTAGCAAAATATAATCCGATGCACCACCCTTAATAAATAATGTTGGCTTGTTGAATTTAACAGAGGTGTCGATTGCATCGAACATTTTGTTAAGGTTATTTTTAATGCCCTCGTAATAAAGCCTCCACTCAAATTTTTCCTTTCCTTTTCGGTGAAGGTTTTTTAAAATGAATTGCCTTATCCTTGGCTCTTGAATAAAGGAAGACAACTCCTCTTCAACTTCATGTCGCGTTTTTACTTTTGCAAGGTCTATTGATTCCATTGCCTTAATAAAACTTAAATGCTGTTTGCGTGGTCCGTATGCCTTAAGCGAAATATCTACAACAATTAGTTTTTTTACTAAGAGTGGATTTTCCAAAACAAAACGCATTGCCACTTTTCCACCCATTGAATGACCGATAATTATTGGGTCCTCAATTTCATTCTCATCAATAAAATCAAATAGGTCGTCGGTTAGGGCAAGGTAGTTAAAGTTATCGTTATGTGGCGACTGCCCGTGGTTGCGTTGATCGGGAATAAAAACCTCAAAGCCCTGCTGCGAAAGTCTGCGTGCATAACTCACCCAATTGTCGGAATTGCCAAATAAACCATGTAGTATTACCACTGGCTGATTGCCTTTTTCTCCAAACCTTCTAAAGAATAATTGCATGCTACAAAGCTAAGGTTTTTTTGTTACTGGGGGTGCGATAGTTTGTGGCTGCTGTGGCTACTGTTGCTACAAAGTAGCCATGAAGCCATAGAGACCATGGAAGCCACAGTGCATCCAATCTTTCTTAACTTTGTAAAAACTTCTTATAATGGATTTCTACAAACTAATTGAAAATCGAGAAAGCATAAGGGATTATGATTTCA
>JAOZNY010000314.1 GCA_029933565.1 Bacteroidales bacterium | reverse complement strand
GCATATCGGCACACTGACCAAAAAGGTGAACAGGGATTATGGCTTTTGTTTTTGAGGTAATTGCTTTTTCAACAGCCACAGGATCAATGTTAAAAGTATCGGGGTCAACATCCACCAAAACTGGTGTTAGCCTTAATAGTGCAATTACTTCTGCTGTTGCTATAAAAGTAAAGGATGTCGTAATTACTTCATCACCCGGCTCAAGGCCAAGCGCCATAAGTGCTACCTGAAGAGCATCGGTGCCGTTGGCACAAGGGATTACATGTTTTACCCCAAGGTATTCCTCAAGATTTTTTTGAAAGGATTTAACTGCCGGTCCACCAACAAAAGAGGCCTCATCCATTATTTTAATTATCGCCTCATCAACCTCAGGCTTTATCTTTTTGTACTGACCAACAAGGTCAACCATATTATATTTCATAATAATTTTTTTTATTTAATGTTAAGTAAATAACAGTTTGCAAATGTATTAAAATTGGGATTGTGGGAAACGGGAAATAAAGGTAATAGGGGAAATATTTTGGGTAATATGGGAATTGGGTTGAGGCTAAGGTATAGATTGAGTTTTTTTGTATTTTTGAAAATAGATTTTAACAAATAAAAATCAAGAAGTTTAAACCTTTGTTCTTCAAGTTGCTGTTTTGTGCAATCATAAAACATGTAAAAATAACACATAATGAAAATTAGATTAATTAATTAATTAATTAACCATCAACATATTTTATTAAAAGAAACACCCAACAAAAGAACTTTTACAACATGGAAATAACATCAAGTAGTGCCCAGAATAGAGAATTAACTGATTGGTATTCAAAAATAAAAAATGGAAATATTAAACTCCCAAGGTTTCAAAGAATGGAAGCATGGGATAGGTGGAGAATAGAAAGTTTTTTGGAAACAGTAATTCATAATTTACCAGTTGGCGTTACTTTAATTCTTAATGTTGGAGATAGAGAAAAATTTAAATCTCGATACATTAAAACAGGGGAACCTGAGAATCAGGATAAAGTAACTGAGCATCTTCTTGATGGTCAACAAAGACTAACTTCATTTTGGAGAGCTTTACATAATAATTATGAATTTGAAACATTTTTTGTGTATTTTCCAGAATTTGAAGATTACTATGACCAACCATGGAGTGATGAAACTACAATTTTTTGCAGAAGTCGATATTTAAAAAATGATCAAAAATACCCTTTGTGGGCTGATTCACCAAAGTATAGTTTAAAACGAGGCTGTATTCCAATACAATTATTTAGACCAGAAAACATTGAATCAGAAATAGATTTCTGGATTGAAGAAGCAACTAAACACCTTGAGCCCTTAGACTCTGATCCCAATGGGTTCAAAAAACTAAAAGAATATAATAAGTTTCAAAAAGATCTTACTCTAAAGATTACTAAGTTAAGAGAGAGGATTGCACACTTCAACCTTCCATACTTATCCTTGCCAACAACTACCCCAAAAGAGATTGCTCTACAGGTCTTTATTAACATGAATACCAATAGCAAGCCTCTTTCTATCTACGATATTATTGTTGCTGAAGTAGAGAGTGAAATGAAAAGTTCACTCCATGACTTACAGAATAATCTAGACAAAAAATATCCTAATGTAAAGGACTACTTCGAATTAGACTTTCTGATTCTTGCTACCTCAGCATTGCTACAAGACAAGTTGCCAAATCATCGAGGGATGGCAGATATGGACAAATCTAAACTTGTTGAAAATTGGAATACATTAGAAAAGAGCCTTGGCCGAATGGCAATCTTTATGGAATCGCAAGGGATTTATGACAAAAATAGACTTCCAACAAATGCTGTCCTTTCAGTTATTGCAGCGGCAATGTCACATTTTCCTGAAATTGGAGACATAGCAGGCCAAGGAGAAATACTACTTAAAAAGTATTTATGGTCTTCATTCTTCACTTATAGATACGAAAACTCAGCAGCGTCCCGTGCTTTCCAAGATTACATTGGAATAAAGAACATTCTTAACAAGAAAACAAAAGAAGATGGTACAAAATACACAGAAAATGATATTCCAGTTTTAAACAGGAAAGTTAACCCACTTGCAGATAAGGAAGAATTATTGGAAACAATATGGCCAAAGAAAGTCAATATTAGAGCGAGAGGTATCTTGGCAATTGCTTCCTATCTTGGAGCACAAGATTTTGCAGATGGCAAACAAATTTCAAGGGAAAATATAAAGAATAGAGAATATCATCATATTTTTCCACATGCACTATTAAACGAAGCTGATATTGAAAGTTCATTAGCTTTAAACTGCTCACTGATTTCGGGTAAAACAAACAGAAATATAGGAAGAAAAGACCCACTAATTTATTTAAAAGAACGTTATGAATGGGCTGATGAAGATATAGTAAATAACAGACTGAATAGTCACTTAATTCCTGTTTCAGAATCATCTAATGGAGGTTACGAATTCCTTAACAATGAATCAAGAAAAAAGAAAATTGCAACAGACTTTGAAATATTTATAAATAAAAGGGCTAAATATGTTTTAAAAGCAATTGATATACTGACACAAGGCAAACAAATTACAATTGAATCAATTATCAGAAATGGGAATGAATTACCCGAGTCATTTCAGAACCTAAAAGAAGAAATAGAAAATATTGAAATTGCTATACGTGATTTAATTGATTTAAAACTTTCTAAAAGCGACAACCCAATTAAACATTTTGTAAATGAAAAAACAAAACAGGCAGTTGAATTCAAAATTGCATCTCATTTAAAGAAATTTCCTGGTGAAGACTCAGGAAGTTTCAATTCATTTCGGAAAAAGTTAAACTTTTTTA
>JAOZNY010000313.1 GCA_029933565.1 Bacteroidales bacterium | reverse complement strand
GTCATTGCGAACCGCCCAAAGTAAAATATATTGCTTGAATTAAATCTTATTGGCGGTGTGGCAATCTCTCAAATTCAGCCAATTAATTAGGAGATTGCTTAACCACAATAAACACTGTTTAAAACGATTACGTTTCGGTTGTGGTTCGCAATGACGTACTTTTACTTATTATTAAAATTCGTCATAGTCAGGTCTGCGCCAATACTCACAAAACTCTGAATCATGTCAACGGCAACATCTACTCTGGGTAAGAGAACATCAATTTCCTGATTGCTCCATTTACCTAAAACATAATCCGATTGGTAACCTCTCGGAAAATCGTTTCCTATTCCTACTTTCAGGCGTGAAAATGAAACTGTGTTAAGTTTGATAATAATATCGGTAAGCCCATTATGACCGGCATCGCCACCTTTTGTTTTAATGCGTAATGTTCCTAGCGGGAGAGCAACATCGTCAACTAAAACGAGTAAATTTTTAACATCAATTTTTTCTTTATCAAGCCAGTATTTAACCGATTTCCCGCTAAGGTTCATATAAGTTGTGGGTTTAATTACCATCAGTTGCCGGCCTTTGTATTTTACCTTCGCCACCGAGGCAAGTCTTTCAACTTTAAATTCCCCCTTTAAGTCAAATACTAGTTTGTCGGCAATATCAAAGCCAATGTTGTGCCTGGTATTTTTGTATTCAACACCAATATTTCCTAAACCTACTATAAGGTATTTCAAAACTATGTATTTAATTTAATGGCAAAAATAAAGGGATAAAGTTAAAAACCTTATCCCTTTTTAAAATTTTATGAATAATAAAACTATTTAGCAGCAGGTGCTTCTTTAGTTTCTTCAGATCCTTCTTCTCCTTCGGATCCTTCACCTTCTTCACCTTCTTCGTCTTCGTCTTCGTCTTCGTCAAGTTCTTCTTCAACTCTGGCAGTTTTAACTCTAACAATTACACCATTCGGATGGTCTAATAATTCAAGGTCACCTAAAGTAAGGTCTTTAATTTTTATTGAACCACCAATATCCATGGAAGTGATATCAACTTCAATAAAATCAGGAATATTTCCAATAAGACCTCTAACTTTTACTTTATGCATTTTATGGATAAGTTTTCCACCTTTCATTACACCTATTGAGTCGCCAATTAAACGCGCTGGTAAACCAACAGTAATTTCTTTGCCTTCAATTATTTCCATAAAATCGGCATGTAATACTTTATCAGATACAGGATGATATTGAATCTCCTGTAAAATTGCTTTAAACTTATCGCCACCAACTTCAAGGTTAATAACAAATACGTCGGGTGTAAAAATCAAGCCATCGAAACTTAATTCGTCAACTGAAAAATGGAATTGCTTTTCGCCACCATAAATTACACATGGAATTTTACCTTCCCTACGTTGCTTTTTAGCATCTTTTTTCCCTACGTTCTCTCTTGGAGAACCGCTCAATGATACTGTTTTCATTTTTTAAATTATTTAATTAATTACTTTTTATATTGAAATAAAGAACTTATCGATTCAAAGTTCTGAACTCTCTTAATTACTTCAGCCCATAGTGGGGCTGTTGATAGCACTTTTATTTTATCTGAGTGTTGTTTTAACGGAACAGTATCTGTTACAACAACCTCGTCAAATACCGAATTGCTAATTCTCTCAATAGCACTGCCCGAAAAAATTGGATGAGTACAAAATGCTCTAACACTGTTTGCACCATTGCTTTTAATAAGTTCGGCTGCTTTTGTAATAGTGCCTGCTGTATCTATAATATCGTCAACTAAAACCACATCTTTGCCTTCAACATCACCAATCAGTTTCATGCGCTCAACAACATTTGGCTTTGCTCTTTGTTTAAAGCAGATTACGAAACCTGTATCCAGTGCTTTTGCATACGATGCTGCCCTGCGTGTTCCTCCTGTATCAGGAGAAGCCATTATCGGGTTGTCCAATTTTAAATTCTTGATATAAGAATAAAAAATGCTTGAGGCATAAAGATTGTCAACAGGAATATCGAAAAAACCCTGAATTTGATCGGCATGCAAATCGATGGTAATCAACCTTGTTACTCCTGCTGTAGTAAGCAAGTTGGCAATAAGCTTAGATGCAATTGCCACACGTGGCTTGTCTTTTCTGTCCTGACGGGCATATCCAAAATATGGGATTACTGCAATGATTTTTCTTGCAGATGCTCTTTTAGCAGCATCAATCATCATCAATAATTCCAGCAAATTATCGGCATTTGGAAATGTTGATTGAATAATAAATACATCTTTACCACGAATATTCTCTTCGTAGGAAGTTTGAAACTCACCATCTGCAAATTGAGTAACTATCGACTTACCTAACTCAATACCATAACTTTGAGAAATTTTCTTAGCTAGATACGTGGTCTCTCTACCGGCGAAAATACTTACAATGCCTTCAGTCATTTTTTCGTCTTTAAATGGTTATCAAAAATGCGCTGCAAAATTACTATAATATTTGCTTGAAACAACATGCAATTGGAAAATAGTTAAGAGTTTGGAGTGGGAAGTTAAAAGTTGAGTGTTCAGAGTTTTATGTTGAGAGCAGTATTTTGTTAACGCCTAAATAGTGTTGATGGTTTTTGCTAAACAAATCACCTTATTTCTACTATTTCCTTTATTAATAAACCAAACAGAAAAAATACGGCTTTGTTTGAATAAGAGCAAAAAAGTGTATTTTTGCAAACCTTTTAAAAAAAGGATCAATTGCCTGTTCCGATGCTTATCGGAAGGCGCATTTTGATTACCAATTAAAAAGATGCCCGAGTGGCGGAATTGGTAGACGCGCTGGTCTCAAAAACCAGTTCCTTCCA
>JAOZNY010000091.1 GCA_029933565.1 Bacteroidales bacterium | reverse complement strand
AGTTTGATAATAATTAATGGGCCTAATTTAAACCTCACGGGCGAAAGAGAGACAAAGTTTTATGGAAAAGTAAGTTTTGAAGATTTTCTAGAGGAATTAAGAACCATCTTCCCTAAGATTAAAATTGATTATTTTCAATCGAATGTGGAAGGTGAAATAATAAACAGAATGCATGAAGCCATGCTCGAACACAATGCCATTATTCTTAATGCCGCTGCCTATACTCACACTTCAGTTGCCATTGGCGATGCGGTAAAAGCCATCGACATTCCTGTTATAGAAGTGCATATTTCCAATGTGTTTCAAAGGGAAGATTTCAGGCATGTTTCCTACATTGCACCCCATTGTACTGGATCAATTGCGGGTTTTGGCTTCGACTCGTATCGTATGGCCATTGAACATCTTATCAGAAAAAAATAGAACATTAATTACATTTCTAAATCGCTGAAACGGTTTTTTCTTTTTAAATAATGCTCAACAACAATATTCCCGTCATAAATCTGCGACACCTTTCCTTGTTTGAGTTTTTTCCTTTTATTTCTGAGTTTTCCAATATTTCTATAAAAATAGAAGTGCGCCTTAATTACAGCAAGAAAATCCTGAAATCCACCTTCAAGAAGAAACTTAATACCTGCTACTCCATCCAGCAACAACCTCAGTGCAAAAACCTGAAAGAGTCTGTTAGCAGGTAGATTTTTATATAAAAGGCTAAAATTATTCCTGAAATTAAGATAGGTTTTGCGAGGAGAGTTTTTAGGCAATGTACCTCCACCAACGTGAAATACTGTGGACGATGGACAAACCATGATTTTGTGGCCATAATTTTTTAATCGCCAGCAAAGATCAATTTCTTCCATATGGGCAAAGAAATCATCATCGAGACCACCATATTCATGGAAAAGATCGGCCCTCACAAACATACAGGCACCACTAGCCCAAAAAACTTCCACAGCATCGTTGTACTGCCCGGTATCTGTTTCTAGCGACTGAAACAGTCTACCCCTGCAAAATGGATAACCATATTTGTCGATAAATCCACCTGATGCACCGGCATATTCAAACTTATCTTTTTCGTAAAACGAACGTATTTTTGGCTGACAGGCTGCAATATTTTTGTCGGAATCCATCAACTCAATAACGGGTTCAATCCAATTGTCAGTTACTTCAATATCAGAATTGAGTAAAACATAATACTCGGCCTCTATTTGCTTTAACGCAAGATTGTAACCAGTTGTATATCCACCATTTACCTTGTTGATTATCAAATTAACTTCAGGAAATTTACTCTTTAATAACTCAACAGAACCATCGCTTGAATTATTATCAGCAACCCAAATATCAGCAATATCTTTTGATTTATCAATTACCGTTGGAAGAAAATCTTCAAGGAATTTTTTTCCGTTATAATTAAGGATAACAACTGCCGTTTTTTTCAAGATTCAATAATATTTGTTTATCATGAGTTGTTGGCAAATTTAAAGTAAAAACGAATAAGTAAATCATAAATAAAACTCAATGCATAATATTATAAATCACACACTTTTTTTTAAAATATGATTTGAGTATTGAGAAATAATGTTCGATATTCTATCGTGGTTGATGATAATAGTCGTCCTGATTGCTTCCCCAAATTTCCCTATAATGAGTGTCGTCAACATTCATCAGATTGGTGTAGCGGGTATCTCGGTTATTAATCCATAACCGCCATTTATAGTTATTAAGTTCACCAATTGCATCAGAGTGAATTAGTTCAAAATCGTTGGTTGCTATCTCTTGCGTATAAAAAATAAATTTTTTGTCTGTTTGCCCATTGGGAAGTTGATAATAGTGCCAAATTTCGTAAGGAAATGCATTTGGTTCTGTATAACTCTCTGAAATAACATTAGGAGCTCCGTATTGCAGGAATACCCTTCCACGGTCGGTATCAAATCCAGGTGTGTTTTGTGTGCTGTAATTATAAATTGTTTTTTCCACATTGAATTTATATGCCAGCCATGCTTCTTCAGGATAAGATTTATCTTTTTCAACCCAAAAATTTAAAAAATACTTTTTCATATCATTAATATCTGAGTCAGGGTTAAGCAATGAAACCGTAAATGTTCTCTCAGCATCACTGGAAATTGGCTTAAGCCACGAAATATACATGGCTAGTGTGTCGTGACTATTCATTGCACTTACAAAACTATTTGACATATCGAAGGGGTCAACATCTTCAATATTGAATTCAAGCGAGGGATTATAATTCTGAAAAAATGATTCCTTATTACATATTAATTCATTGTTTCTATCTCTGGCCTCAATAACCAAAAGATAGTTTCCACTTGGAAGATCCTTAATGTCAATAGTTCCTAATACGGGATTTATTGTATCAGCAGTTTTTCTTTTTACGAAAGAAAAATTATCCAATATCTTGTTTGTTTCAAACTGTTTTATGTAATATGACAGCAAATATCCGCTACCGTTTTCAATATTATAATTGTACATTTCAGTATAAAAACTGATGGAATTTGCATTTTCAGGAAAATAATTGAAAACGTAGGGAATCAATTGGTAGCCATTTCTACTAAGATTATCGGTTAGATCTGATTCAGAAAAAGAAGTTAGAAACTCAATATCGGAGAATGAAGTTGTGTCCTCAGGAAAACTAATGGTGTATTGATCGAAACTTGTAATAGGTTCAACATTTGTGTTCAAGTCATTCATTTTCACCTCAATATCAAAACTACCATTTCCAAGTGTGTATCGTTGTACATCAAGAAAGTTAAGAACTCCTGCTAAAGTATCATCTGTAAGAGGACCTGCAAGTTTATACTTTGCGAAGTTTACAATATTGTCATCTTGTCTAAAAATAATCTGAACAATTACGGTTCCCTGAAATTTATCGCCGGAGGCGATATGCCTAATACTGCTACCCTTAACTGTAAGATAGGTCTCCAGATAGGGTTCATTTTCTGGTGTATTGAATGCTGCATACGATAGATATGCTTTTATGCCTTGGGCTGATAATGAATTAAAAAAAACAGCCAGAAAGATGAATAATAAAATCTTACGTTTCATGTTAATATTTTTTAATGGTTGCGAGTTTACAAAGTTAAGTATTTGTGGTTCTACTATCAATAAATTCAATGATTTTTTCTGAATCATTGGGAGAGAACCATGTTATTTCCTTGTCACGCTTAAACCATGTCATTTGTCTCTTAGCGTATCTGCGTGTATTTACCTTTATCTTTTCAATGGCCAAATCCAACGACCATTCATTTTCTAAATATTTAAAAAGTTCTTTATAGCCAACTGTGTTAAGGGCATTATTATCTTTATAAGGCAGAACAGAAGTTGCCTCTTCAATCCACCCCTCTTTAATCATACTATCTAAACGACGGTCAATTCTTTCAATTAGTTGCTCGCGCGGAATTTCTAAACCAATTTTAATAATATTGAAAGGTCTTTCAGCTGAATTACCTTTTCTGTGGCTTGAGTATGGTTTATCTGTTTGAATACTTACTTCAAGAGCTCTTAAAATGCGTTTAGGGTTATTCAAATCTACCTTTTCATAATATTCAGGATCTAATTGCTTTAACTTTTGCTGGATCGCAGAAAATCCTTCCTCATCGAAAAGTTTATTAAGTTTCGCTCTTAATTCCTCATCGGCATCCGGCAAATCATCAATTCCATTACAAACTGCATCAATGTATAAACCTGAGCCACCAACCATAAGCATTATTTTATTTTTCTGAAACTTCTTTTTCAAAAGTTCCATTACATCTTGCTCAAACTTTGAAACATTATAATAATCGTTAACAGTAAGATTTCCAATAAAATGATGCTTTATTCCCTGCATCTCCTCATTTTGTGGGGCAGCTGTACCAATTGGAATTTCATTATAAAATTGTCTTGAATCGGCAGAAATTATTTCTGTATTATATTTTTTGGCGATCTCAATTGCCACTGAAGTTTTTCCACTTGCTGTAGGACCTACGATTACGATAAGTGTTCCAATTTTACTCATCATGCTTTTTATTCAATTCGATGGCTTCTTGTTCACTTACCATCATTGCCGGTTTTAGTTTTAGTTTCTCTCCCTGCTTCAGCATAAAATCGTAGGCTTCATTATAGTTATTTTTAATTAAGCCGTCGAGTATTGCTTCGCGAATAGCAATTTTAATAATTCCTACCTTTTTTGATGGAGAGATGCCAAATGTTTTCATTATTACTTCACCACTTACCGGAGGCTGCCAGTTTCTGATTTTATCTTTAGCCTCTACTTCTTTAAGTTTTTGCCGTACAATTTTAAAATTGTTCAAGAACTTTTTGACTTTGTACTCATTTTTTGAAGTAATATCGGCCTCACACAGCAGCATCAAATCATCAATTTTATCTCCTGCATCGAATAAAAGCCTCCTTAATGCTGAATCAGTAACTATTTCTTGCGAAAGTACAATTGGCCTAAGATGAAGTTCAACCAGTTTTTGAACGTATCTCAATTTATCGCCTGTGGGCATTTTTAACGATTTAAAAATACCGGGAACCATTTTTGCTCCTATAAATTCATGCCCATGAAATGTCCACCCATGCCCTGGTTCAAATTTTTTGGTGAGTGGTTTAGCTATGTCGTGTAAAATTGCGGCCCACCTCAACCAAAGATTATCAGATTTCATAGCCAGATTATCGAGCACTTCAAGGGTGTGATAAAAATTGTCTTTGTGAGCAAGTTTGCCAATTTTTTCAACTCCCTTTAAACCATCCATTTTTGGAAAGATAACTTTTAAAAGTCCTGTTTTATCCAGAAGTAAGAAGCCCTCGGAAGGCCTTGGGGCCATTATAATTTTATTTAGTTCGTCAACTACACGTTCGATGGAAACAATACTAATTCTATTTTTATTCCGGCTAATTGCATCAAATGTATTTGCTTCAATGTCAAATCCTAATTGTGTTGCAAACCTAATTGCCCGCATCATCCTTAAAGGATCATCAGAGAAAGTAATGTCGGGGTCAAGAGGTGTTCTAATCAATAAATCTTCAATATCCTGTAAACCATTAAAAGGATCGTAAAGTTCACCAAAATCTTTTTTTTGCAGACTTATCGACATGGCGTTAATAGTAAAGTCTCGCCTTTTTTGATCGTCAGACAAACTACCGTTTTCTACAATCGGTTTTCGCGAATCAACTCTATACGATTCTTTCCTGGCACCAACAAACTCCAGTTCCCAATCGCCTAATCTTACCATGGCAGTACCGAAATTTTTAAAATAACGTGCAAACACACTTGGACCAAGTTCTTTTGCTACTTTCTGGGCAAAGGCAATTCCGCTTCCAAGCACAACAAAATCAACATCCTTCGATTTTCTGTTTAAGATTAAATCGCGTACGAAACCTCCAATAACAAATGCTTTTGTATTTGAAGTATTAGCCACTCCGGCAACTGTTTTAAAGACTTCACTATTTATTTTATTGGCAAAATTCATTAATGCAAATGTATTAATTTTGCCCAATGGATTTTATACTCTCAATGATCACCCGTTTTTTTGTTTTGCTGTTTGCAATTGTGCCGTTTTGGCTTCTTTATATTTTTTCAGATTTCTTATATTTCATCCTTTATAAAGTATTTAAGTACAGGGTTAGCGTTGTGCGCGACAACCTTAAAAAAAGTTTCCCTGAAAAGAGCAAGGAAGAATTAAAAAAGATTGAGAGATTATCCTATAAGAATCTTTCTGATATTACTGTGGAAAGTTTGAAAGCATTTACCATGAGTAAGGAAGAAATTTTCGCGCGTCACAAAGTTATTAACGAAGATGATTTAAGATATTTATACGGTAAATGCGGAGGAATTATTGCTTTGCCAAACCATTATGGCAACTGGGAATGGGGAGCAATGTCGTGTATGCAATTGGAATGGAAGGGGGTTGCACTTTACAAACCGCTGAGCAATAAGCACCTCAATACTTATGTAAAGAGAAACCGCTCTCGTTTGGGTACACAATTGGTTTCAATTTATGATACAGCCCGCAATTTTGTAGAAAATAAGAACAATAAGAAAAACTATGTAATGGCTTCTGATCAAAGTCCTTCTAATGCAAAAAAAGCCTATTGGGTAGATTTTTTAGGAAGAGAAACTGCTTTTTTACATGGCCCCGAACTTTATGCTAAAAAGTATAATTATCCGGCAGTTTTTATCGACATCCAACGCGTTAAAAGAGGCTATTACGAACTCTACCTTACTGTACTTACCGATGAGCCACAAAAACTAAAAGACGGTGAATTAACCCAAATGCTTGCCAGCAAACTGGAAGAAGTAATCAGAAAAAAACCACAGGATTGGCTTTGGTCACATAAGAGGTGGAAATTGAAGAGGGGTTAGAAGTCAGAAGACCGAATTAAAAGTTCTTAGGTTCTACAAGAAAATCAAAAATATCAGCGTAATCTGCGTCTAAAAAAAAGAATTATTTCAACCTATAATTATAAAGAATACTACCCGAAGCAGTAATCAGGTTAAGTTCCTTATTATTGTTTAAACTGCCTACTGTAAATGGTGTTTCGCCAACAAGTCCTCGGCTTATAATTGTATTTCCTTTGCTGTCAAATAAATAAATTGTTTTCTCCTCATTTGCAACAACACCTAAAACAGATTGCTTTCTACCTAAACTAAAAAACATAGGTTTAATAAATATTTCACTTTCAAAGTCATAAGCAAATAGTTCTTTTTTAAACCTGTCGTAAATTCTTAGTTTACGCCCATCAACAAAAATGAAATCCACCGACTTGTCGTCGTTAAAATCTTCGTAAAGAAAGAAATGGTCTTTTGAGAATGATCCAAAATCTGTCTGATCAAGTTTTCCGTTAGTTTTGATATAACTTAATTTACCTTGTTCATTTGTAGTTAAAATTATACCCTTACTATTTGTTTTATTTACATAAAATTCTGAGTTTCTTGCTTTCTGTAAATTGCCTTTAATTTTAATTCGTTCTTGCCCCCTTCTGTTTACTATACTGGTTTTATTGTCAATATCTGTGATTAAGAAATAGTCTTTCCTATTGGCTACAACTCGGCTAACTTTTTCGTTTACAATATTCTGTGTTCTAGTTTCTTTCCAGCCATTAACTCGGTCGCCATTTAAATAGTAATTGTAAACCTTTTTATCCGCCTGTGCTAACAATAAGCGGTAATCCTTTTTATTGTTATAGTCAAAAACATTAAGCCCGTTAGTGGATGAAGGGTTTAGTTTTTTTGGATAATTCTTTACATAATTACCATTTTTATCTATCAAATAAATAAAATCTCTTGTATTGAATAAATATTGAATCTTACCATTTTTAAAGAAATCAACCTGATGAATCTCTCCCTGTGGCGGTCCATCTATCCTCTTTTTCCACAGCAATTGTCCATCGGTGCCAATCAAGTACATATTTGAACTTTTGTCAAAAACCAGCACAAAAAACTTATTACTGCTGTGATCTCTTACCAAAGATGGTGTCCCTACAATTTCATCGTCCAAAGAAATTTTCCAAAGTGCCAGATTTTCTTCAACAGTAGTATTGCCAAGTTTTAAATAAATATTTGTATAGGTCAATGGTCCATCGTTACTAAACTGAAACGACATTCCTTGTACATTGTCGATTGCCTCTTTAGCAGCCATTAACGTTTCGCCTGTTTGTGTTTGAATAAACTCTGGAAGAAGATTAAGCAGACTCCCCGGCTTAATAAATAATGAAACATTTTCGGAGCCTGTTAAGTTGTCAGAATACTTTTTAAAATTATCGTTCAAGTCAAGAGTCTTACCCGTGTCATACATTTGCAAAATGCCAATCAGGGTTGCTTTTGAGTTTGCAAATACTGCATAATCTCCAATAAATAAATAGTAATTATTTGTTATTGGCTTAAATGCCAATCCAAACAAACTACTTAGCATATTTTTATTTTTTATCTGATTTATTGAATAGCCATTATACTTGCTGGTCTTTTTTCCTTTTGTGATATTGGCTATTTCTTTTAAAATCACCTCTCCCCTATGCCTGTCCTTAAAATGCACCACTGCAAATGCTTTTTCCTCAAAACTTGAAAGATTGTTTGAGTTAAAACCAATTGCTGCCTCAGTACCTATTAAATTTAATAGTTTGTCAATATTGTAATTCAAGCCTTCAATAGTTGTTTTTGTATTGTGCAAACCATAGAAATAATCAGAAAAACTTGAAAAGCCAAGACGTAACAAAATATTGGTATTAAACGGACAAAGGTTGTAAACCTGGTTCTTCTGGGCTACTTGATCTTTAATTAAATTTAAATAAGATGTACTGTCGTTTGAAAAAGAAGTAAATCCCATTAATAATATCTCATCGTCCTTTAAAAACAAATCTGTCTCTGTCCAGGAAGCAAAACCACCCATCCAATCAAGTGCAGCAAAACTATCGGAAGATGAAAATAATTTCAACAATTCAGCAAAGTTTTTATAATTAACATAAACCTTAGCATCAACTTTTTTTCCTGATGTTTTCTTAACTGCAGTAAAATCACTTTTGGCAGAAAAGTTAGTTTGTTTATTTTTATAGGTTTTAACAGATTGTTCGATTAACTCAAGATTATCGGAAGCCAGCATTACCCCATCAATAAATACCAGATAAATACTTTGTTTGTTTGTGGTATCCATAATTGCTATACCACCCAAAGTATTTTTACTAATTATATATTTTCTATCGATTTTGTCACTCAGAAGTGATTGTAAATCGTCAAGATTCGGTTGAGTATTAATTTGAGAAAGGAACAAACTTGTTATCTCCTCCTTCTGTTTGTCAGCATGAAACGAAATAATTAAAGGACTGTTGATTAGGAGTTCAAGATAAGATTTATTCCCTTTTAAAAGTTTTCCAATGCTCAATATTTTTTCTTCAAGCACTTTAATTTCATTTGCCTTTAACGCACTTTGCCAAATGCTGTTTCCATCAAATAATTTCTGAACAAAACCGGAAGGATGGTCCAACTGCATAATTAAGGCTGAATTATCAGGAATCATTGTCAAAGGGTCAGCATCAGTTTTTGTAAACCGTGGATAAATAAAGTATGCTGCAACTGCTATAGCAATTATTAACAGGAAAACTATTGAAGAAATATTCTTTTTCGACATTTTAGTAAAATGATTTATTAAAGTTGTTAAAATTTAAAATATTATGATTTAAAAACAAAAAGATGATTTCCAATTATCCACTCTTGAGAGGGGAATCAGGGGTGTGTCATAAATAAACTTAATCATTTTTTTGCTTTTTTTTTAAAACGTTATCTATTTTTAGCAACTTTATTCAAAAATACTGCATAATCAATGAGCTTAGAGAATAAATATTTAAGGGAATTCAACAGCGGATTGTTAATACCCATCTAATTATAATTTCATATTTTTACTAAAAAATAGAGAAGCATGTTTACAGAAAAAGACTTAGAGCAAATTAAACATAAAGGCCTTGATTTAAAAGAAGTTGAAAAGCAAATAAATAATTTTAAACAGGGTTTTCCTCCCATAAATTTGGTTGCTGCTGCAACTCCTGGAAATGGGCTTCACAGTTTTAGTGACGAAAAGGTAAATGAACTTGAAAGGTTTTTTGATGAAAACTACAGCGATTACGACTTATTGAAATTTGTTCCTGCCTCAGGTGCTGCCAGTCGTATGTTTAAACACTTGTTTGAATTTATGGTAAAGTATACCGGAAATACTTCTGATATTTCTGCTTACGAAAAGGACAAAAGTTTCAATTCTGTTTTTAACTTTTTTGATAAAATTGAGAACTTTGCTTTTTATAATTTACTGAAAGAAACTATTGAAGCAGATGGTTTTAATTTTCAAAAGTTATTGGAAACCAAAGATTTTAAAACAATACTTGAGTATTTTTTAACCAATAAAGGACTTGACTATTCTACTATGCCAAAAGGTCTTTTGTTATTTCATAATTACCCTGATGCTCCACGTTATTCACTTGAGGAGCATTTGGTTGAGGCTGCTGTTTATTCAGCTGATACAGAAAAAAAAGCCAAAATCCATTTAACTGTTTCGCCTGACCACGAAGAAAAGTTTAAGGAAGCCGTGGCAGAGAAATCATCAAAATATGAAGAAAAATTTGATGTGGAATATCAAGTAGGTTTCTCTCAACAGATGTCGCATACCGATATGATAGCAGTTGACATGGGCAATGAGCCTTTCAGAACAGAAGATGGTAAAATATTATTCCGCCCGGGTGGCCATGGAGCGTTAATTGAGAATGTTAACCAATTGAATTCGGAAATCATTTTCATAAAAAATATCGATAATATTGTGCCCGATAGGCTTAGGGAAACAACTTATATCTACAAAAAGGTTATTGGTGGTTTGCTGTTCAAACTTCAAGATAAAACTTTTGAGTATCTCGATTTGCTGGAAGATGCCAATATTGATGAAGCCAAACTGGAAGAGATAAAAGTTTTTGCCAACAAAGAATTAAATATTTACATTTCCCCTGCTTTTAGAGGTTATGATAAAATGGATAAGATTGATTTTTTATTTAATAAACTCAATAGACCAATGCGTATTTGTGGCATGGTGAAAAATGAAGGAGAACCAGGAGGAGGTCCTTTCTGGGTTAAAAGTGAGAATGGAGAGCAATCGTTGCAAATTGTTGAATCGTCGCAAATGGATTTAAATAACCCTGCTCAAAAAGAAATAGTAACATCGGCTACCCACTTTAACCCAGTTGACCTAGTTTGTGGCATACATGATTTTAATGGTAATAAATTCGATTTAAAACAATTTGTTGATCCAAACACAGGCTTTATTTCTATTAAATCAATGGGAGGAAAAGATTTAAAGGCTCAGGAACTCCCAGGCCTTTGGAATGGAGCCATGGCTAACTGGATAACTGTTTTTGTGGAAACGCCTATTATTACTTTTAATCCTGTTAAAACAGTTAACGATTTGTTGAGAGATCAGCATCAACCGGCTTAGG
>JAOZNY010000312.1 GCA_029933565.1 Bacteroidales bacterium | reverse complement strand
CTTTCTGATTTTGAAGTTTTATCTACCAATGCCTTGAAATTGTAGGTCTTGCTTTCGTTGGCATTTAAAAACATTGGCATGGTTTCGGTTACCAGCATTCTGTTTGTTAAAACTGGGAATGCCCTTTCTTCGCCATCACTAAAATTATCAGTTTTAGCCTTTAGGCGATAGGTAATCATGCTAACGTTATCAGGAATATTCAACAGCCAACTTACTTTTGCATTTGACTTTGCTGCAATTTCCAGTTTTTGATTTAACTCATTTTCAACAATGCTAATCAGCTTCATGCTAACAGCATCGAAAAACTCAATTTCAACATTTGCCAGAATATTTTCTTTAGTAAAATTAACCACTTTGGCAGTGAAATTAATTTGGTCACCCTGCCTTACAAAACGTGGCACATTAGGCATTACCATCAATTCTTTTCTGGCCTTAATGTTTTTAACCATATTGCCAATCTTCAAATCCTTAGTATGTGCCAGAGCCATAAATTTCCACTCTGTTAAAGCATCGGGCGTTTTAAAACTGATTATTGTGTTTCCTTCAGCATCAGTTTTTAAGTCGGGATAAAAGAATGCTGTTTCGGAGAAATTTGTACGAAGAGGCATTTGTATTTCTTCTTTCTGCTGCTCGTCTAACTCGCCAACACTAGAGTCAACAACCTCAACCTCATCAGATTGTTCTTCGTCATTTTCTACAGGCATTGCCATTTCTAATACCCTATCTGTTTTTGCTCCCATCGCCATCGATTCCCTCATCACATATCTGTTACCAGAAAACTCATAACCAAACCAATCAACCTTAGGATAATTAATGCCCGACGGACTAAAATATTCAGGTTCTTGCGTTTTTATAAATCTGGATGTATTTGTAGCAAACAATGAACTTTTCCACCAACTGTTTTGGTGTTTATTCCTATACAATTGCATACCCCAATTATTGGGTACAAATTTATCCAGCGATGCATCGTACATTGCTGCCAGCACTTCGGCGGTTGCCATTTCGCCTTTAGGCCCTTTAATTGTTAAGCGCCATTCCTCTTGTGCCCCCGGAGTAAGAAAATCGCGAAATGTTTCAAGTTTTAAATCAAGTTTTTTATTGTCAAATGGAACTTGAACAGTTTCATTCTGAGAGAAAAAACGATTGTGTTTTACTGCCAGAACATTTACTGAAAAATTACCGCGGTATTCTTCCCTAACGGGAATTATAATATTCTTTTGCGCATTGCTGATTGTCAGCCATTGCCTGTCAATAATTTGATTTCCATTGTTTATTTCGTAAAGCACCCTTGTTTTTTTATCTGCCGACGAAATGCTTAAAACAACATCCTCACCCGGCTGGGCATCGGTTTTATCAAGAGTAACTGATAGGATTTCATTATTTGAAACCTTAGTTGATAAAGAAGAATACAAACTGAAAAAGTGTTTTGCTTCAACCTTAGCACCTACTTTATCGGTGGCAGAAACCTCAATCAGGTATTCTCCCGGTTTCATATTTTTAAACTCCTCTTTAAGAATTTCCTGATTGCCGTTTAAGTTTAACGACAAACTAATTACTTCCTGCTTTTGCAGATTTTCTTTTTCATTTTC
Organism: Bacteroidales bacterium; assembly: GCA_029933565.1. Taxonomy (GTDB): domain Bacteria; phylum Bacteroidota; class Bacteroidia; order Bacteroidales; family F082; genus BM524. The sequence continues at coordinate 1,257 of JAOZNY010000312.1, read as the reverse complement.
ATCCTTATAAATATGCTTTGGGAAATCCCTTTCAAACTCTTGTTTGCCCATTAAAAATACATCGGGCATATCCCAATCTCTTTTTATATAAGTGGTTGCTGGATTGTTTAGTTTGTAAATTTTAACATCGGCTTTAGCCTCAACGCCAGTACCAACACTATTTGTGGCATTAATTTCAATACCCTCACCACCTACAATATTTATTGTTTCATTCGAGTTAATGTCAAGATTGATATACGAATTGGAAAGTTGTAGCCACATTAATCCAGATTGTGTTTCACCTGTAATGTCAGTTGCATCGGCAAAAATATTAAATCGAAATGCTATGCCCTTTTCAGTTGCCGTCCTGGCATCATTTAATGCCTTAAAACCAATTGTAAAGTTTCCATTGGCATCAGTTTTCACTTCCCCATTTTCAATTTCAATATCTTGTAATTGAAAATAATCGTAATAATAAAAGTTGCTCCATCGAGGTAAAAAGACGCTCCTTTTAACTGTAAATTTTACATTGGCATTTTCAACGGCACTACCTGAATAATCTTCAACTTTTCCTTTCAGTTGTACAAAATCACCCATTTTATACTGTTCTTTCAAAGTATCGAAAACCACATGAAATGTTGGTCGTTTGTATTCTTCAACCCTAATATTAGCAGACCCATATTTGGTTTTAATGGTAAAATTGCCATTTAGCAAACCCTTAGGAATTACAAACTCACCGGCAAAAGAACCATTTTTATTAGTAACAAAAATATTCTCGCTTATGCTTTTATAGTTTGCATTTTTAAACTCAAGTTTGATTTCTGAATTTGTTTTTAAGGAATAATCATTTCCTATATTTTCGGTAAGTATACCCTTAAAATAAACTACTTGTCCGGGGCGATAAATTGCCCTGTCGGTAAAAAGCCAGGTTTTAGTAATTAAGGTTTCATTTCTTTTTTGGTAGTAACTTAGGTGATCCTGTGAAAACAAAATATCACCATCCTTCTCTAAACGGAAGAAATAATTTCCACGGTGGCTGTCACCAAAACCAGCAGTGCTCGCCAGGCCACCTTTTTCACTAATAATCTTTCCTACTTCTTTCAGTTCGTAATTTCGCGACCTGTTTTTATAATCTCTTTGGTAAACAGTAATCTCAACATCAGAAATACCTTTACCACTTTCGCGATCAAGTACAAACATTTTTGAGTCATCTTCGCTTACAGAATGTTTTAAAATATAGGACAGTTTTGAAATCCAGATTTGTCGTGAAACAATTTC
>JAOZNY010000311.1 GCA_029933565.1 Bacteroidales bacterium | reverse complement strand
GAATAAAGAAGATCTGTTTCTCGAAGCCCATATCTTCGCGGGCAGCAATGGTTTTAGCAATCATTTTAAACTTTTGCGAAAGTTCGTTATCTGAGAACTCTGTAGTAAATTCTCCAACATTTTCAATAGCCTGTGAAAACTCAATCCCAGCATTGTTAGCATTTTTTAAAGTTGAAACATAAGTGCTTTTGTATGGATCGTTATGAGGTTGGTTAAACATTGCATCCAATGCTGATGATCGAATTTCATTGTAAGCCCAGTCGTTGTCGTAGCCAACAATTCCTGCACTACCATCCTGATTTATCGCAAATTCAATGGTGTCAATTCCATGTTGATAAATATTATTTCCGCTCAGCGAAACACTCATGGGAATAGTCTGATTAGTATTTAAGGGGCTCATCAAATCGCTAATGCGGCCTCCCCAACCTATTGGTGTTCGCTCAAATGGTCTTCCGCTTTGCCATTGCTGGATCTGGTCGGCATGGGAGAATAGTCCAAGTGGCACAGGAACCGACCCATCCCAGAATTCTGTTTTTGATATTGGCTCCACCAAAGTACCAACATTACTGATAAAAGAAAGTTGGCCATTATTGAACAAATTTTTAATTTCGGGCATTTGAGGGTGTACGCCATAGAGTTTTCCATCGTTGTTGAGTGGGTTGATAGAAAGAAGTTCATTTTGTGGAATTGCCAGATTCGACCTTGTTGTGGCATATTCGTTATATTCGGTATTGCCCCTTGGAATAAGCATATTAAACGAGTCGGAACCTCCTTCCAACAACACGCAAACCATTGCCTTATAGCCTCCACCTTCAGTATTAAGTTTTGAGAAACTGCTGTTTGCAAGCGATCGTAAACTAAAAACCGGAGATGCAAGAAGCCCTGCCCCCAATCCTGCCATTCCTGCTTTTGCAATAAAATTTCTTCTTGATAAATATTTTTTTGTTGCCATGTCTTTATTTTTGAATTGCATAATCAGGACTGATCATTATTAAGTAAAGAGCCATATTTACCCGATATTCGAGATAGTATGACCAGAGATTCTCATGGGTCATTGATGAAAGTGCCGTTTCGATAATGTTACGGGTTTCATTAGTCAACATTCCATGAGTTAGTAAAACATCGAGTCTGTTCACTAAAACCTGAGGGTCTTTTGCCAGATTAATTAGTTCCGATTTATCGAGAAAAACAGTTGTTCCCAACGATTCCCAGGTGTCCATTAAAACCCCATACCACAATACATCGTCAATTAAGTTTACATAACTTATGCTGGTTTGTGAATTATGAATTTGAAATTCCGGTGCGAAAAGTCCCTGTTCGGCAATTGGCCCATTTGGCTGGTAATCGGGCAAAAAGAAGTTAAATACAGTAGGGGACCCAAGTGGTGACTGACCAGTTTGCTGGAATAGTTCGTATCCAACATTCCAGTAAACGCCAAAAGTGCTAATTTTGTCCATTGCTCTACAGAAATGAAAGTAGCGCTGCATGGGTTCGCGAAGTTTCCCCTGAGTTTCGTTGTTTACCCAATTACAACTTCTAGCCTCGTCGTCAAGTAAAATTGCTTTAACTACTGCTTTCATGTCGCCACGCTCACCTGTCTCATTGCTGTTAAAGGCAGCAGCCACTCTTGAAATATATTCAGGTGTGGGATTGGATTTAACCATCGATTGAATTAGCCTTCGTGCGATAAAAGGTCCAACATTTTCGTGCATGAAAAGATGGTTTACTGTCATTTCAATATCCTGCATTCCTGTCTGCCCATTAGGAATCACAAAATCGTTTAGCAAGTATTTTTCTCCTTGTTGATGCCAGTCGTCGTACATTGCCATTGGAACTGTCATGTCGGTAATCCATTTGGGAAGTCCAAATTCAGGGTCATCAACCCATTCATTTTCTATAAGTGCACCGGGTCCTAGTCCGGTAAAAATTTTTGCAAATTCTTTTATATCGGCATTAGTATAAGTAGGTATGTCGTTACCTTGTCCATCGGTTATGTGTGTGCCATCCTGATTTAACTCGAAAAGGCCTATGGAAAACAATTGCATAATTTCTCTGGCAAAATTTTCGTCGGGATGGATATTCTCTGCCAGTATGGCCTTAGGATTGTTAAAATGGCTGAGGTAAACGCCCATTGCTGGATGCAGAGCCACTTCCAAAAGCATATCTTCAAAATTACCAAAAGCATTCCTAATCATTATGTCGTAATAGTTTGCTAAACCTGGTGCAAAATCGGAAAGAACATCCCGAAAGGAAACAACCATTATTTCGCTAAGTGATAAGGCAACCCTTTGTCGTAGCAAATCTTCATTTGGCATATTTAGTTGCCACCATGCATACATTAAGTGATGATTAAAAGGGCCCAGATAGTCTGCTGAGTCTCCACCTGAATCGATGAACATTTGCCTGCTACGATCAAAAATATCCCAAAGGGTATCGGTCATTACTGGCAATGATTTTTCAAACTGATCGTCAATCCAGTCCTCGAAATCCATTTCTGAAACAGTGCGAATATAATTCATATCGGCTCCAAAGCCTGCCTGAACTAAAAATCGTGATGTTTCCATTAATTTTGCGTCAAGTCCGTTACCATTTAAGGTTTTTTCGCCGGATGCAATTTCTTCCCACCCCCATAAACTATGGTTGTCAGAGGTAGTAACAGTAATTCCCTCTGAATGCCCGGCACCAATGTAATCTTCGTAAACCTGTGCTTGCGAGATGTTAAAAAGGAAAATAAGGAGAATGAGAATTCTGCTGTGGTTTAAATACAGTTTTTCCATAGGAATAAAATTAAAATGAGAAAATGTTTTGGCTTGTTCCGGATAATCCGGCTGTAAAGATAGTTAAAAAAGTT
>JAOZNY010000006.1 GCA_029933565.1 Bacteroidales bacterium | reverse complement strand
TCGAAGAACTGGAAACAGCACAGGAAACCCTTGAGTTAATTCTGGAAGGTCAGACAAAAAACTCAGGAGGACAGACAAATACTCTTGTAAAAGCAACCATAGATGGAATGATTTTGGCTATTCCTGTTGAGATTGGATATCAGGTAATTGAGGCTAATAACTTTAATGCAGGAACAACAATTGCAAATATTGCCGATATGGGAGAAATGGTTTTTGAAGGAAATATCGATGAGTCGGAAGTAGGAAAAATTAAAGAGGGAATGCCTTTAATTCTTGTTATTGGTGCACTCGAAGATGTGGAGTTTGAAGCAATGCTTGAACATATTTCCCCAAAGGGTGCTGAGGTAAATGGTGCCGTTCAATTCGAAATTAAGGCTGATGTGAAACTTCTGGAAAATCAATTTATCAGAGCAGGTTACAGCGCAAATGCAAATATTGTACTTAACAGGGTCGACAGTGTTTTAGCAATTTCCGAAAGTCTTCTTCAGTTTGAAAATGATACTGTTTTTGTAGAGGTGGAAATAGAGCCACAAGTATTTGAAAAGAGATACATTAAAACTGGCCTTTCCGATGGAATTAATATTGAAGTTTTGGAGGGCTTGTCGAAAGATGATAAGATTAAAAAACAGAATTAGCGATAGAAATTTTTTTATATATTTGATAATGTTAATGTATCACCCCTTCCTTTTTAAAGTATCATTTTAAAAAGACCCTTGTGTTTTTAAAGTATCATTTTAAAAAGACCCTTGTGTTTTTAAAGTAAATAGACTATCTTTGCTCAAAAAACAATTGAGATGGAGAGGGATATTCAGGACAAATTAATACAATGGAAAAACTCCGATCATCGTAAACCTTTGATAATTAGAGGAGCCAGGCAAGTAGGTAAAACTTACAGCATTCTGGAATTCGGTAAACAGTACAAAGGAAAAGTACATCAGGTAAACTTTGAGAAAAACCCAAAATGGAAGGGCATCTTTGAGCAAGATTTAGACGCTGGTAGAATTATTGGCGAACTGGAAGTTTTGCTTAATAGTAAAATCAATTCTGAACACGACCTTTTATTTTTCGATGAAATACAGAACTGTCCAAATGCAATAATGTCATTACGGTATTTTTATGAACAACTATCCGAAATTCACGTAATTGCAGCCGGTTCGCTACTTGAATTCACACTCAATAATATTCCCTTTCCTGTGGGCAGGGTTCAAACCCAGGAAATGTTACCCATGAGTTTTTCTGAGTTTTTAAGGGCAAATGGAAAAGAGCAGGTGAATGAAATAATAAATTCACAACCCAAACAACTTTCGGCAATCATCCATCAAACAATTTTGGAGGATGTGTTTACCTATTTTTTTGTCGGAGGTATGCCCGAAGCAGTCAAACATTTTAGTAATGGGGGGAGAATTTCAGAGGTATTCGAAATACATTCCGATTTACTTTATACTTACGCTCAAGATTTTTCAAAATACTCCCCTGCTGTAAATACTGAATGCCTGAACACAGTTTTGTCGTCTGCCGCCAAATCTACCGGTAAACAAATTAAGTATTCGCAATTGGCAAGTGGCTTTACTAACCCAACAATAAAAAGTGCTTTCAACGCACTTACCAATGCCCGGTTGCTCCGTAAAATAAAGGCAACAAGCCCTTCCGGCCTTCCTCTTGAAGCAGGTGCAAACGAAAAGAAATTCAAATCTGTTTTTTTGGACATTGGGTTAATGGCTCATCTTAACGGATTGAGCAATAGTTTTCTGGAAATAAAACATAATATTAATACAGTATTTCAAGGGGCGATGGCAGAGCAGTTTGTTGGTCAGGAATTTTTGGCTGCCGGACAGAAGAATCTTTATTATTGGGCAAGGCAATCGAAAAGCAGTAGTGCTGAAGTTGATTATTTGTTGGCCGTAAACAACGAAATAATTCCCGTTGAAGTAAAAAGTGGTAGTTCAGGAAGTTTAAAAAGCCTGCACCTATTATTGAATCAATTTGCCGATATTAAAAACGCCTACGTTCTTTCTCATGGCGAATTAGGAAAATTGAAAACCCAAAAACTTGAATTTATTCCAATTTATTATGCCTCATTTCTTGCATCACAACAATAATATTTCTCGTTTTAATACGAAATAAGGCATAACATTTTTCGTTTTAATACGAAAATAAGCATAACATTTTTCGTTTCAATACGAAATTTATTATATTTGCAAAGTTATGATTGAAAGAAATATTATCCATTTAATAAAATCAGAGACCAATAAAAAAAAGGCAATTGTAATTTTAGGAGCCCGACAAGTAGGCAAAACAACCCTATTGAACAATTTGTTCAGCAAAAAGGATAAAGTGGTTTTTTTGAATGGTGACGAACCCGACACTAAGGATTTATTAACAGGGACAAATTCATTACAACTCACCCAACTGTTTTCTAATTACAACAGCATTGTTATCGACGAAGCGCAAATGATACCAAATATTGGAATAGTAATGAAATTGATTACTGATTACTTAAGCGATAAGCGGCTTTTTGTTTCCGGTTCCTCAGCACTTGAATTGGCAAATACAATTAACGAACCTCTTACCGGAAGGAAGTTCGAATATATTTTATTTCCTTTATCTTTTCAGGAAATGGTTAACCATCATGGGTTAATTACCGAAAAACGAATGCTAAACACCCGATTGATTTATGGTTATTACCCTGAAATAGTAACTAGTCAGGGACAGGAAATAAAACTGCTTAAAAATCTTGCAGGAAGTTATTTATACAAAGACATTCTGTCGTTCGGACAAATTAAGAAGCCCGTTGTTTTGGATAAAATACTTAAACTACTGGCACATCAGGTAGGAAGTGAGGTTTCATTTCTTGAGTTAAGCAGAAATGTTGGAGTTGATAAAGAAACCGTAGAAAGGTATATTGATTTGCTTGAAAAAGCCTTTATTATTTTCAGGCTTAATGCCCTTAGTGGCAATACTAGAAACGAAATAAAAAAAGGCAAGAAAATATTCTTTCACGATAATGGCATCCGCAATGCTTTAATTGGTAATTTTCTTCCTTGGGAAAAACGCACAGATAAAGGTGCTTTATGGGAAAATTTTATTATTAGCGAAAGAATAAAAAAAACTTCCTACGATGGGTTTTATGGAAGCCATTATTTTTGGAGGACACGACAACAACAAGAAATAGACCTTATTGAGGAAATGGATGGGCAATATAGTGTTTTTGAGTTTAAAGTAAATCCACGAAAGTCTGGAAAAATACCACTTACTTTTAGTAAAGCTTATCAAGTTGCTTATTTCGAAACCATAAGCCCATATAATTTGGAGGAGTTTCTTTTATAAAATGGCAACTCATTTTTCAAACAAATAATCAATCATCCCAATACTAAAAATCAAATAATAATAGTGTCTTCACATAAAACTAAATCATAAAATATCTGCGCAATCTGCGTCTAAAACTCTTACCTTCGCACTTCAAACCATCCGTTTTTTGGATAAAAAATTAATAAAATGATTAAATATAGTTTACTTTTCGTAATGATGTTTTCAATGATATTGACTTCATGCGATAACGCAGAAAAAAAGACCTCAGAAAACAAAGAAAAAACCACTTATAAAATGGCAAAATATGCTGAGGTAAAACTTACAACCGATATTTCTCACTTAAGTGACAATCAAAGGGAAATGCTAAAGAAACTATTCCAGGCTGCTGATGTGATGGAAGAAATATTCTGGTTGGAAAATATTGGGGACAAACAAGATTTTTTATCGGGAATAGATGACAACAATATTCGTCGTTATGCTGAGATTAATTACGGTCCTTGGGACGAATTAAACAACCTTGCGCCTTTTATTGATGGTTATGAAAAGAAGCCGGCTGGGGCACAATTCTATCCCCACGACATGACTGTTGAGGAATTTGAAGCCTGGGACAATCCCGACAAAACTAACCTTTACACACTTGTTAAACGTAACGACGAAGGAAAACTTACCATCGTTTGGTATCACGATGCCTTTAAGTCACATGTAGAAAAAGCAGCAGGCTTACTGCTGGAGGCGGCCTCCTTTGCCGATGATAAAGATTTTGCCAATTATTTAACATTACGTTCTAAGGCTCTGCTTACCGATGATTATTTTGAAAGTGATATGGCATGGCTGAGCATGAAAAACAATCTTGTGGACATTGTTGTGGGTCCCATTGAAAATTATACTGATGGGTTGTTTGGCTACAAAGCCGCTCACGAATCGTTTGTTTTGGTTAAAGATGTTGTGTGGAGCGACAGACTCTCTAAATACGCAGCCTTCCTCCCTCAACTTCAAAAGGAATTGCCCGTTGAAGATGCCTACAAAGCAGAAACACCAGGTTCAGATGTTGACCTCAACGCCTACGATGTGATTTACTATGCAGGCGACTGTAATATGGCCGGCAAGACCATTGCCATCAATTTACCAAATGATGAAAGAGTTCAGTTACAAAAAGGAACTCGAAAGTTACAGTTGAAAAATGCCATGCGTGCTAAATTTGATAATATCCTTGTTCCCATTGCCGATGTTTTAATTGCCAAAGATCAAAGGAAACACATCACTTTTGATGCGTTTTTCTCAAACACCATGTTTCACGAAGTGGCTCATGGTTTAGGAATAAAAAATACCATTAATGGAAAAGGCTCAGCACGTAAAGCACTAAAGGAAAAGTATTCAGCCATTGAGGAAGGCAAAGCCGATATTCTTGGTTTATTTCTGGTTACCAAACTCAACAAAATGGGTGAGTTTAACGATACCGACCTCATGGACAACTATGTTACTTTTATGGCCGGTATTTTCCGTTCTGTTCGTTTTGGCGCATCAAGTGCACACGGAATGGCAAATATGTTAAGATTTAATTATTTTATGGAAAAAGGTGCTTTTGTCCGTAACGAAGATGGTACTTACACCACCGACATAGATAAAATGAAAATTGCAGCAGCTGATTTAACACAAAAGATTTTAAAAATGCAGGGTGATGGAGATTACGAGGCAGCAAAAGCATGGATAGAGAAAGATGGAATAATTAAAGATCAGTTAAAAGACGACCTTCAAAGGGTAAACGACGCAGGTATTCCTGTTGATATTTATTTCAAACAGGGACCTAAAATGCTGGGTCTTAAATAAGTGAGACTATGATTTTGTTTTTCAAAATCATTTAGCCGAACTAATCCCGAGCGATAGCCGAGGGATCTCATGGGTTTTATTCCCTGCATATTGATGCACGATGTAAAAAAAACAAAATTCGATTGAAATATTTCATCAACTTGATGCGAGGAGTTTCATTAGAAAAATTAGTAAAAACAAAAAAGCGACTTCATTTGAAGTCGCTTTTTTGTTTTTATTCTAATCCGTCTTAAACGAAGAAGAATTTTTAATCAGCGGTTAATTATCAATTATATTTTTAAGCCAGCCTTCTTCTGAAATAAAAAGCAGAGAAAATTAGCATTAGGAATATACTTAAGTAAATTGCCCAGTTTGAAACAGGGATTTCTGAAGCGCACCATGGATCAGTTGGAGGACCTTCTGTTATTACTATTTGATAGTCGGCACCATTGTCCACTCCCGAAAACGTCGGAGATCCTACCCAAAAATACCATGTACCTGGAGTACAAACATAAGATGTTTGTGAATCAACTCCGGCAGGGGCAGTTACATTTGCCACAACAGAAGCATTACAATTATCGTCAGTTGAAAGAATAAAAAGATTTAAATCACAATCACCGGAACCTGTTAAATACATAGTCTTGGTTTCTGTAAGAATCAGTCTGTACCAATCGGTGTCTCTCGAACTACCATTGTTGTAAGTATTAGTTCGACCACAGTAAACATCACCAGGGTTTACGTCAATAAATAAAGGAGGATTAGTGTTGCACCCACCATTAACTACATCTTCTTCGTTATCTTGAATATCTGCTTCTCCTTCAGGAATAGAACATGCAAGGCATGGTAAACTTCTGTCTCCATCAAGAACTATTGGGTTTTCATCAGGTGAAATATAGTTTTCCGGGGCAGCGGAACCTAAATATAAATCCTGTCCAAATGTTAAAGTGGCAAAAAGCCCAATCGTAAAAAGTAAAATTAATTTTTTCATTTTCATTATGTGTTTGTTAGAAATTAGTTAAAGATAATGGTGTTGTTTAGCAATAATTATACCGCCATTATAATGTACAGGTTATGAAAATAATAGTTGTTAAGCCCTTATCTGTAAATGCTATTTTACATAATAATAGTTTAAGTATCTCCGTTTATGGACATCTCAATCAAACGTTATTTTTTTAAGATTTTTTAAAATCATATTTTGTCCGAAATTAAAATGGCATGTTCAATTGTGAACAATTGTGAATTTATTTCCAAATTTGAAACTCAGTAAAAAAGTAAATATCAACACATTATACTTGCTGGTATAATTTATGTACATTTGAAAAGATTATTTAAATACAAAAAACCGAAATAATGAAGAGATTTACTTATGTAATTGTTGCTTTGATTTTATTCTCAGGAATGAAACTAAAAGCAGACGAAGGGATGTGGCTTCCCATGTTTATCGACAGATTGAATTATGTGGATATGCAGAAAAAGGGCTTACAGTTAACACCCGAAGAAATTTATAGTATTAATAGTTCAAGTTTGAAAGATGCCATTGTTGGTTTATCAAACGACCCTAAGCCTAGTGGCTATTTTTGTACCGGTGAAATAGTTTCATCACAAGGACTGTTGTTTACCAACCATCACTGTGGGTTCGACGCCATTCAAAAGCACTCTACTGTTGAGCACGATTATCTTGCCGATGGCTTTTGGGCAATGAGCAAAGAAGAAGAATTGCCCAATGAAGGGCTTACCGCTTCGTTTCTTGTTAGGATGGATGATGTTACCGATAGTATTCTTCCAATGATTAGCGACACCCTTGAGGGTTCAGATCGTAAATCGGCTATCAAAGAAATTACTTCCCGCCTGAAAAAGGCTGCTGCAGAAGATGGAAAGTATAATGTTGTGGTTAAAAGTTTTTTTGATGGAAATGAGTATTATTTATTTGTTTATCAAGTTTTTAAGGATGTTCGTTTGGTAGGTGCCCCACCATCGTCAATTGGAAAATATGGTGGCGATACCGATAACTGGATGTGGCCTCGTCATACCGGTGACTTTTCAATTTTTAGAGTTTACACAGCACCTGACGGAAGTCCTGCTGAATACTCAGAAGAAAATATTCCAATGGTACCTAAACATCACTTACCTGTTTCGTTGGATGGTGTTAAAGAAAATGACTTTGCAATGATTTGGGGTTTTCCCGGAAGTACCGAAAGGTATTTAACAGCCGAAGGACTTAACTTTAAAACAGAATATTATTTTCCTCCGTTAATTGAGGTTTTTGGAAAAAAACTTGAAACATGGAAAAAACATATGGATGCCGATCAGGCCGTAAGAATTAAGTATGCCTCACAGTATGCAGGAATTGCTAATGGTTGGAAATATTTTATTGGGCAAAACCGTGGTGTTGAAAAACTAGACGTTGTTGGCCAAAAGAAAGAATACGAAAAGAAGTTTCAGGAATGGGTTGAGGCTGATGCTGACAGAAAAGAAAAGTATGGAAATGTGATTACTGATATTGACGATGCCTACAAAAGTATGGCAGATGGTATAACGCCTCTAATTTATGCGAGTATTACAGGTATAGGAGGAAGTGGAATTATTGGTTATGCACAGGAGTATTCTGGTTTACAGGGAATGTTAAAGCAACTTAAAGAAGAAAAGGATAAAAAGAAGAAAGCTAAAAAAGAAGAGAATATTTCTCAGGCTTCTGAGGGAATGATTGAAGGAATTGCTGATCATTTTAAAGATTATGATATGGCAACCGATAGGGATGTTTTTGCTGAAATGACAAAACTTTATTACGAAAAACTTCCTTCTGATATGCAACCTGAACTTCTTACCGAACTGTATAAAAAGCACGATGGTGATTTTTACGCTATTGCAGATTATGTTTTTGAGAAATCAATGTTTAGTGATGCAGCAAAAACAGAGGCATTTTTAAAAGATCCAAGTCTTAAAGTTATTAATAAAGACCCTGGTTTTGTTTTAATGCAGCAGTTTATGGCTAATATTATGACTGCCTCTGGCAACTATAAAAAAGGTGGAGCAACAATGTCAAAAGCCAAAAGACTTTATATGCAGGCAATGCGCGAAATGGAGCCCGAAAGATATTTCTATCCTGATGCTAACTCTACAATGAGATTTACTTATGGTCAGGTTTTAAGTTATGATCCACAGGATGCAGTTACCTACGATTATGTAACTCACTTAAGTGGTGTAATTGAAAAAGAAGATTCAGAGAATAATGAATTTATTGTTGCTCCTAAATTAAAGGAACTTTATGAAACAAAAGACTATGGCCCTTATGCAAACGATGACGGTAGAATGGTGGTTTGTTTCCTTACCAACAATGATATTACTGGTGGTAATTCAGGCTCTCCTGTTATGAATGGAAAAGGCGAATTAATTGGTCTTGCTTTTGATGGGAACTGGGAGGCAATGAGCAGCGATCTTGCTTTTGCTCCTAAACTTCAACGTACAATTGTAGTTGATGCCCGTTACGTATTATTTATCATCGATAAATTTGCCGGTGCCGGTCATTTGGTTGACGAACTAACAATTCGTAAAACCATTCCTCAACCAGTAAGGATTGAAACTTTAGAAGATGTTCCTATTGAGGAATAATAAATACATAGTTTGAAGGTGATTTAGATTTAGAAAATTATCTGTTCAAGAACATTAAATTAAAGGCTTGCTTCCATTGGAGGCAAGTCTTTTTTTTATCCTTTAACTCTTGTTTCGGGTAAATAGAAAAATATAAATGTAGATCAGGAATAATGAAGCCAAACTGTTAAAAAGAGTATTTTTTAGAATCAACACCATTTTGGATAAATTTAATACTTCGAGAAAGAACAATGAAAAATGATGAACAATCACCATTACAAGAGCATAGCGGAAAAACCCGAAAAAACCAAGCTTAATAATATTGGGTTCTTCATCCAAATTAAATTCGATATTCCCAAAAAAGGCTTTTAATAAACCCGGTCGTAAAAAAGCTATAAGTACTGTTGCCGATGAATGCAGACCCGGTGTGTCGCCAAAAAAATCGATGGTAAAACCTGTTAAAAAAGCAAGAAAAAGTATTAATAGTTTATTAGTTCTAAGTGGCAATAAAATAATGAAGAGCATGTAAATAAACGGAGTGATGTAACCAAACAAATTCATTTTGTTTAGTAGAAATACCTGAATTACCACCAGCAACAGAAAACGGACAATATTTTTGATAATTATATTATTCATTTCTATTTAGTATTAAAAGTGAGTCTATTTCAGTCTTCATCATGTTTTTAATAAGGTAAACAGAATGAAGGCTGTTAAAATCTACGTTAAACTTAATACTGGCAATGCTCAGGTCTTTATCCACACGTTGTTCATGGTTTTCAATAATTCCAATTATCACTCCTTCAGGGAAGATAATAGAGTTTCCGCTACTAATTATTGTATCGCCTGTTAGCAATTGAATGTGCGATGGAATATCTGTAACTTCACCAAATTTGTAATCTTTTCCGGGCCATGAAACATTTACTAATTGCCCGCTTTCCTTAATTTTTGCACTGAAATTTGCATTTTGATGCAAAGCCGACATAATTGTTGAATAGTGGTTTGAAACACCAATTACAATACCAACCAGGCCATTGTTTGAAATAACGCCCATTTCTTTTTCTATACCATGCAACTTACCTTTATCTACAATTATTCTGTTCGACTGCATAGTTGTGGTGTTGCTTATAACTCTGGCAGGTATAAACTGAAAAAGAGTATCGCTGAAAACAATGTTTGTGTCGGTTGTTAGAAAAGAACTGGAAAGTTGATTTCTTAAAAGAGCATTTTCTTTAAGGAGATTTTTGTTTACTTCTTTTAGGAAAAAATAATCTGAAATATTAGCAGCCTTACTTAGGAACCCTCCTGAAATATCGCTACTTAAATTAAAACTAAGACTTCGATGATAAGAATAAGATGTTGAAAGTAGAGCTAAAGAGAAAAATTCCAAAATTAAAAACACCAACAAAAACCTATTATTCCACAGGAAAATGAATAAATTCCGCATTGGTTTTTAATCAGTTTTATTATTTAATCAAGAAGGTGAATTTATCAAAGTTTTTAAGGGCGATTCCTGTGCCTCTGGCTACAGCCCTAAGTGGATCTTCGGCAACATGTACCGGAAGTTTGGTTTTAAGGTGGATTCTTTTGTCAAGTCCGCGAAGCATCGAACCGCCTCCTGCAAGATAAATACCCGTACGATAAATGTCTGCCGATAATTCGGGAGGGGTATTTTCCAAAGCATTAAGAACCGCAGCTTCAATTTTTGAAATAGATTTATCCAAACATTGGGCTATTTCTTTATAATTTACCATTATGCCTTTTGGGATGCCCGTAAGCATGTCCCTGCCTAGTACTTCGTAATCATCGGGTGGATTTTCTAACTCATCAATAGCAGCTCCAACTTCAATTTTTATTCTTTCCGAGGTTCGCTCACCAATATTAATATTATGCTCTTTGCGCATATATTCTTCAATGTCGGAATTAAAATCATCGCCTGCAATGCGTATTGAAGTATTGTTAACAATACCACCCAGTGCTATTACAGCAATTTCGCTTGTACCACCCCCAACATCAATAATCATATTTCCTGTTGGTTCAAGCACGTCGATGCCAATTCCAATTGCGGCGGCCATTGGTTCGTGTATCAGTTTAATGTCTTTCGCTCCAGCCTGTTCGGCAGAGTCTTTTACGGCCCTTTCTTCAACACCCGTTATTCCCGAAGGGATACAGATTACCATTTTCAAGGCAGGAGGAAAAAGCCAACTTTTAATCCCAATCATTTTAATCATCTCACGAATCATAAATTCTGCTGACTGGAAGTCGGCAATAACACCATCGCGTAGAGGCCTGATGGTTTTTATGTTTTCGTGTGTTTTGCCATGCATCATTTGTGCCCTTTTTCCTATTGCGATAATTTTGCCCGTATTTCTTTCAAGGGCAACTATCGATGGCTCATCAACAACTACTTTATCGTTGTAAATAATGATGGTATTGGCCGTTCCAAGGTCAATAGCAATTTCTTTTGTTAAAAACGAAAACATTCCCATATTCTGTGGGCAGCCTTAATGCTGCAATTTTTAATGTGTTAATAACCGCTGAGCGGTGAATTTTTTTTAAAGAACAAAGTTCAAACAGAACCAGCAAATATACGAATCAATGTTTAAAGTGGCGAACTCCTGTAAACACCATGCTTATTTTATTGTTGTTGCAATATTCAATTGAATGTTTGTCGCGAATAGAACCTCCTGGCTGAACAACAGATTTAACCCCTGCTTTACCTGCAATTTCAACAGAATCGGCAAATGGAAAAAAAGCATCTGAAGCCATTACTGCACCTTGAAGATCCATCTTAAAATTATGTGCTTTTTCAATTGCCTGTTTAAGTGCATCAACTCTCGAAGTTTGTCCTGTGCCTGAACCAATCAACTGTTTGTTCTTGGCTAAAACAATGGTGTTCGATTTGGTATGCTTTACCAGTTTATTGGCAAATAACAAATCTTCTATTTCCCTTGCGTCGGGCGAACTGGCTGTAACGGTTTTCAAATCATCAACAGTTTCAGTTTTTTGGTCTTTGTCCTGAACCAAAACACCGTTCATCATCGAGCGAAACTGTTTATTACCAAATTCAAAGCCCACTTTTTCGAGGATAATCCTATTCTTTTTTGTCTTTAATACTTCAAGAGCATCATCATCGTAAGATGGGGCAATAATTATTTCAAAGAAAATTTTATTTATTTCCTCGGCTGTTTCCTTGTCAATATTTCTATTGGTTGTTAATACACCACCAAAGGCCGAAACAGGATCGCCAGCCAATGCATCCTTCCAGGCGTCAACAAGTTTTTCGCGCGAAGCAAGGCCACATGCATTATTATGTTTAATTACTGCAAAAGTGGTTTCTTCAAAATCGTTAATGAGGTTTATTGCTGCCTCAAGGTCAAGTAGGTTGTTGTACGAAATTGCTTTGCCATGAAGTTGTTTAAACACCTTTTCCATTTCACCATAAAACACCCCTTTTTGATGTGGATTTTCGCCATAGCGAAGTACATTTGGTAATTGGTTGCTCGATTTAAAAACGTCAATTTCACCATTATTCATCCAATTGAAAATGGCAGTATCATAATGCGAACTAACGTTAAATGATTGAGAGGCAAAATATCTTCGGTCGCTAAGTTCTGTTTCTCCATTGTTTTTTTCAAGCAATGAAAGAAGTTCATCATATTGCGATGAAGAGGAAACAACTAAAACATCTTTATGGTTTTTGGCAGCAGCACGGATAAGACTAATACCACCAATATCAATTTTTTCAATAATCTCAGTTTCATTATCAGAATTTGCCACAGTTTCTTCAAATGGATAGAGGTCAACAATTACAAGGTCAAACTCCGGAATTTCATATTCGGCCAGTTGCTGAATGTCACTTTGGTTTTCCCTTCGTGCCAAAATTCCACCAAAAACCTTAGGGTGAAGTGTCTTTACTCTGCCACCCAAAATTGAGGGGTAAGATGTGAGCGATTCAATGGTTTTAGCCTTGAAGTCATTTTTTGTGATAAAATCAAAGGTTCCACCAGTTGAATAAATTTCAACACCCAGTTCGTTTAGTTTTTCAAGAACCGGCTTTAAGCCGTCTTTGTAAAAAACTGATATTAATGCTGATGTGATTTTTTTTGACATTGCAAATTAGTTTTTTTATGACTCCTTAATTTTAATTGAAAGGCTTTTGCAAAATAACAGAATTAATTAAAACTTGTGTTACTTTTACAAAGATTTTTTTGCATTACCCTTGCTTTAGTTTGGGTAGATAAAAATAAAAAAGCAATGATTGTTATTAAACTGTTTATCGAGAGTTTTTTGTTTGCAATAAATGCACTGGTAGTGAATAAGGTAAGAACTTTACTTTCATTGCTGGGAATTACGATTGGGATATTTTCTATTATTTCTGTATTCACTGTTTTCGACAGTTTGGAAAATAGTATTAAATCGGAAATAAACTCATTGGGCAGCAATGTTATTTTTATACAAAAATGGCCATGGGCAATGGGTGGCGATTATCCGTGGTGGAAATATTATAACAGACCTGAGCCAAAAGTAAGTGAAATGGAGGAGTTGCAAAAGCGAAGTAGCACCGTTGAGGCATCGGCATTTATACTTGGGGTAAGTCGGAATATTTACTATAAAAATAATGAAATGCAAAACGTGCCTATTATAGCCGTTTCGCAGGATTACAATAAGGTTTTTCCTTTCGATCTTGAGGCCGGAAGATATTTTTCACCAGTCGAAACACATAGAGGAAACAATGTTGCCATTATTGGAACAGAAATAGCCGACCAGTTATTTCAGGGAATAGATCCCATTGGAAGGAAAATAAAAGTGTTTGGACGAAAACTGGATGTAATTGGAGTTACAAAAAAAGAAGGGGAGAGTGTTTTTGGCGAATCTAAAGACAATAGGGTGTTCATACCAATAAATTATGGACGTAGTGTTTTGGATGTAAGAAATATTGGTTCAACCTTAGCCGTAATGGCAAAACCTGGGATTTCAAATCAGCAAATGATAGATGAACTAACAGGAATAATGCGCTCAATACGCAAATTACCACCACGTGCCGACGATAGTTTTGCCATAAACGAAACGGATATTATCAGTAAAGGCTTCGACCAGTTATTTGCCGTTATTGCGATGGTAGGATGGATAATTGGTGGTTTTTCGTTGCTTGTTGGTGGGTTTGGTATAGCCAATATTATGTTTGTATCTGTAAAGGAGCGCACCAATCAAATTGGTATTCAAAAGTCGCTGGGCGCGAAGAATTATTTTATCCTACTGCAATTTCTTTTTGAAGCAATTTTCCTCTCACTAATGGGTGGACTTGTAGGTCTTTTTATAGTTTATATTCTTACTTTCTTTTCAGAGTCGATGCTTAATTTTGAACTTACGTTAACATTTGAAAATGTATTTCTAGGAATTTTTGTTTCAGCATTAATAGGTTTGGTTTCGGGTTTTGTACCTTCATATTCAGCTTCACGTCTTGACCCTGTTGAGGCAATGAGGTCTAGTTTTTAGGAATCAAGAGGCTGTGTAACACTTTCTGAATTTAGTTGGTAACATTGACAACTTGATAACTTAACAACCCGATAAACTCCCCCAAACCTCCGCTCCCTGATAACAAGAAAGTTATGATAAAAAACAGAATATATACTCTCTTTTGTCAATATTGAGTTTTGAAACCTTCTTTAATTGGCTATCTTTACGAATTAAACTACCCCCCTGATGGAGAAGCGCTGGATATTGAACGAAAATGCAGAAATTGAGAAAGTTAAGCGCTTGTCTTCGGAACTTAATATTAACCCAAAGTTAGGTAGTCTACTTTTCACAAGAGGTGTTTCCAACTTCGATGAGGCAAAACGGTTTTTCCGCCCCCAACTCGACCAACTACACGATCCGTTTCTTATGAAAGATATGGACAAGGCCGTTGAAAGGGTAATATTGGCTGTTGAGAAACACGAAAAGATAATGGTTTACGGTGATTACGATGTAGATGGTACCACAGCTGTTTCTTTGGTTTATAGTTTTTTAAGACTTTTTTATAAAAATATTGAATTTTATATTCCCGACCGCTACAATGAAGGTTATGGGATTTCGTTTAAAGGCATTGATTATGCTGCCAGCAATAAGGTCAAACTAATAATTGCTTTGGATTGTGGAATTAAAGCAGTTGATAAAGTTGAATATGCCACCGAAAAAGGTGTTGATTTTATTATTGGTGACCACCACCGGCCTGGCGATATAATTCCCGCAGCTGCAGCTGTGCTCGACCCCAAGCAGGATGACTGCAACTATCCATTTAAAGAACTTTCGGGTTGTGGCGTAGGTTTTAAACTGGCACAAGCGATAGCAATTAAAACTAATTTAGATGAAGAAAAGGTATTTGACTTTTTGGATTTAGTTGCAGTTAGTATTGCTGCTGATATTGTACCCATAACGGGCGAAAATAGGATTTTGGCGTTTTATGGTTTAGATAAAATCAATAAAAATCCAAGAAGTGGAATTTGTTCATTATTTAAATCGGCGGGAACCGTACCGGCAGAAGAAAAATCATCGAAATTCTATTTTAAAAAGGAAATTACTGTTAACGATTTGGTTTTCTCGCTCGGACCTAGAATTAATGCTGCCGGCAGGATAGAAGATGCTACAAACTCAGTGAGGCTGCTGATTAGTACAAATATGGAGTATGCCGAGAAATTGGGGGCTCAAATCAATGAACTAAACATTACCCGCCGAGAATTTGATAGCAATATCACAAAAGAAGCAATTGAACAAATTGAAAATAATCCAATTAATAATAGCAAAAAAACTACCATTGTTTATAGTCCTGATTGGCATAAAGGTGTAATTGGTATTGTTGCTTCACGTTTGATCGAAAGGTTTTATAAACCCTCAATAGTCTTTACTAAGTCAGATGATTTGATAACCGGTTCGGCACGATCAATAAAAAAGTTTGATATTTATGATGGTATCGACAATTCCAGTAATCTTTTAGAGCATTTTGGTGGACATACTTATGCGGCAGGCCTGGCTCTTAAACCTGAAAATTTTGATAAATTTAAAAAAGAATTTGAGGATTATGCCAACGAAAAACTTACTGATGACATGATGATTCCTGAAATAGAAATAGATCAGGAACTTGATATCTCAGATATTAACGATAACTTTTTCAAAATTTTAAAGCAGTTTGCACCTTTTGGCCCGGGAAATATGTCGCCAATTTTTCAATCAAATAATGTTATTGACACAGGCTATGCAAAGGTTGTTGGTAAGAACGGACAAAAACACTTAAAATTCTCGGTAGTTCAAACTACTAAGCGTGGTGCTCCAATTCCTGCAATTGGATTTAACCTAGGCCATCATTACGATAAAATGAAAGAAGGCAAAGCATTTAGTGTTTGCTATCATATTGATGAAAACACCTGGCAAGGCCGTACCACCCTTCAAATAAGGGTATTAGATATTAAATTTACTGATTCTGATGATTATCAGTAAGATTTTTAACTTTCATAGAAATAGAAATTAGGATAATTCCAAATACAAAAGCCAGTATTCCGCTAATTACTAGCATTATTGATGCCGCCTCGAAGGGGTTGAAAAAAAGCATTACTCCAAAAGCCAGTGTTAATAGTCCATTTACAAGAAATGTGTTTTTAGTAGATTTTGTGTAATGATCATTTGTTAATAAGAAGAGTTGAAAAATGCCCAATAAAATAGCCCAACTTCCAATTACAATAACAAATATTTCAAGTGACTTTTGTGTGTAAAATACCAACAAGCCTCCAATAATAATAGTTACTATTGAAATTATCATATCTCCTGCATAAGACTGCTTATTTTTCATATTGTTTACAACCCCAAAAAGCATGGCGAGGCCAATTATTAGTATTACAATACCAAAATACGTTACTATTGTGAGTAGGGTTGTTTGTGGAACAAAAATCGCCAATAGGCCATATAAAATAGCAATTACCCCATTAAATGCTAAAGTCCACCAGTTGCTAAAGTTATTTTTTGCCATAATTTTTTTCTTTTAACGATAAATAAATAATATTCACGTTTATTATTTTTGCTTTTCCTAAACCCTCTCCAAACTAACAGTAAAATGCCTTAAAATAGGTGCTTCCTTAGTTATTTTAAAACCTTTGGTAATACCATTCCTTCTGTCGTAAACATTAATTAGGGCAGCAGCAACATAGTCAATATGGTTGTTGGTATAAACCCTTCTTGGAATAGTAAGTCTCATTAACTCTAATTCGGGATATCGGTTTATTCCTGTCTCAGGATCCCTATCGGCTAGCAATGTACCAATTTCTACTCCGCGAACGCCTCCTTCAATATAAAGTTCAACAGCAAGTGTTTGGGCAATATATTCCTCTTTCGGAATGTTAGGAAGGAATTTTTTGGCATCAACAAAAATAGCATGGCCACCAAACGGATATTGTACAGGAACGCCGTAATCTTTAAGTTTTTGCCCCAGATAGGCCACTTGCGAGATCCTTGTTTCCAGATAATCAAATTCGGTTCCTTCGTAGAGTCCTTGTGCAAGTGCATTCATATCGCGGCCCGACATTCCTCCATAACTAAGATAACCTTCGAACATAATGTTAAAAACACTTGCATCATCGTAATCGTCTTTATTTCTGAACCCGATAAAACCGCCCATATTTACAATAGCATCCTTTTTGGCACTCATTGTCATTCCATCGGCATACGAAAACATTTCCTTAACTATTTCGCGAATGCTTTTATGGGCATATCCTTTTTCACGTATTTTAATGAAGTATGCATTTTCGGCAAAACGAGCCGAATCGAAAAACACCTGAATTCCATATTTGTCAGACATTTGCCTTACTGCCTTAAGGTTTTCCATAGAAACCGGCTGACCACCCGAAGAGTTGCAGGTAATAGTAACAATAATTAATGGAATATTTTCCTTAGGATTGCTCTTAAGTACATTCTCCAATTTAATTAAATCAAGGTTTCCCTTGAAAGGGTGATCGATGGCTGTGTCAAATGCTTCATCGATAGTGCAGTCAATAGCATAAGCCTTTCTAAATTCAATATGCCCTTTTGTGGTATCGAAATGGGTATTTCCGGGAACCAGGTTTCCCTCTTTAATTTTTGCTGAAAACAATACATTTTCTGCTGCTCTTCCCTGGTGTGTTGGAAGGTAATAATCGAAACCTGTAATGTCTTTTATTGCATTTTTAAGTTTAAAAAAAGATGACGCTCCTGCGTAACTTTCGTCACCGAGCATCATTTCCGACCATTGTTTATCGCTCATGGCACCTGTTCCTGAGTCGGTGAGCAGGTCAATAAAAACCTTGTCGCTACTTAGATTAAAGAGGTTATTCTTCGCTTCTTCAATCCATTTTATTCTGTTCTGGCGGGTACTTCGCTTAATCGACTCCACCATTTTTATTTTAAATGATTCTGCAAATGGTAATTCCATTGATTTGATTTTTAAAATTATTATGAAAGAAAATTAAAAACTGCCTTTTTTGGAAAGGCATTAGGAAGTACTATGCAAAACTATCGCGTTTTTTAATGCTGCGAAAAGTACTTTTTTTGGTTATTTGAAGAATGTTACTCATGAAAACTCTCCCGTTAATGTGGCACAAATATATGAAAAAACTGAAATTATGTAACCTTAAAACAAGTATGGCGTCAAAAAAGCAAAACGTATAAATCATAATTAAATTATAAAACAATGGAATTAGAACCAATTTTTATTACCGCAATTATTTTTGGATTTAGTTATTCAGTAATCTTTTTAATGATTAGAAGAAGCGAAAGGTTTAAATTACTTGAAAAAGGTGTTGATGCCTCAATATTTTTAAGCCCAAACAAACCACAGGGTTTTTCTGCCTTAAAAATAGGACTATTATTTATTGGAGCCGCACTTGGCTTGCTGTTGGGAGGAGTTCTTAACAGCATGGAATTATTACCGGAAAATCCAGCATATTTTTCGATGATATTTCTATTTGGTGGAATAGCACTTGTAATTGGTCATTTTCTTGAAAAAAAGGAAAGAGACGAAAGTGTGAAGTAAAGAATAATGCTAGCAGTTTCAAAAAGGCTGTTCAAAATAAAGAGAGGTCTGTCATTCTGAATGCAGTGAAGAATCTGTTTCATTTTATTCACTGTATTAGAGATTCTTGTGCCGCCGCTAAAGCTATAGCGCACGTGGTCGCTTTGGCTCAGGATGACAAATACTTGTAGGTTTCTAAATGTAAAACTGGTTTTTATCAAATTCTGCTCTACGTTTATTAGCCTTTTTTAGAATGAATTGTTTTTGCGTATCGTCACATTTGTACCAACCTCTAATTTCTTCCTTGCTACGGTAACAACTCAAACAAATACCATTTTCATCTTTAGTGCAAACTTGAATACATGGATTTTTTATGTTATTGTTTAGGCTCATTAAGGGAGATACATTTTTATTCTGGAAACAACCATTTCAATGGCTACTTTGTTTTCACCACCTTGTGGAATAATAACATCGGCAAATAATTTTGCGGGTTCAATAAATTGTTGGTGCATGGGTTGTACATACTTACTGTAGTGAGTAAGAACAGCGTCCAGCGATCTTCCTCGCGATAAAGTATCGCGTTTTATTATCCTCATAAGCCGGTCGTCACTATCGGTTGAAACGAAAAGTTTAATGTCCATTCGTTTACGAAGTTCTTCATTTGAAAGAACGAGTATCCCCTCAACAATTATTACTTTGTTAGGTTGAATAATGTCGTAATTTTCTAATCTGGCACAACTTACATAATCATAATTGGGCTTGGCAATGGACTTTCCTTTTTTTAAGTCGTCGAGATGCTCATTCAATAAATCCCATTCAATGGAGTTTGGGTGGTCAAAATTTATTTTAAGCTTTTCTTCTTTAGTCAGATGGCCATTGTCAAAATAATAAGCATCCTGAGGGATAACCGTTACGGCACTTTTATGCAGAGCCCTAACAATTTTTTTTACTACTGTGGTCTTCCCCGAACCACTACCTCCGGCAATTCCAATAATTAGCATAATTTGATTTTATAATTTACGGAACATTTTTTAGTAATTCTAAAAGTTCCTTGTCTGATAAATTTTCTTTATCAGATTTATCATAAATACTCAGTAAATAAACCGTTTTATCTCTAACAACCAGATTAGTGATTATTCGCCCTTCTCCAGATTTGCCTTTGCCTTTTGAAGCAATGGAAATTCTAATTTTGAAACAATTATGGTCTAAAGGACTACCTTGTTTTGGATTATCTTTTAATGATTGTACAAGGTGAGAAAACTCCATTTTTAAAGATGGGTATCTTCTGGACAGTTTTTTTAAGTTTTTTTCAAACTTGGGTATGACCTTAACACTATAACTCATTTGTTAAGTCTTCGGCATTACGGGCTATTAATTTGCCATCTCTAACCAATTTTAGTTCTTCAACAGTTTCTTTAATATCTTGAATTAAATCTGCTTTAGCATCTGATATTGTTTTTACTTCTTTTACAAAAGAGAAGTTTTTAATAATCTCTAAAAAAAAAGCAACCTTATTATCTTTTACTTCAAGTAGTACTTTCATGTTAACTCAATTGAAGTACAAAAATACAAAATAATTTCCTACATCAAAAAACTCATCATAATACCTGCAGCAACTGCCGAACCAATAACTCCTGCTACATTTGGTGCCATAGCATGCATTAGCAAATAGTTTGATGGGTCGTATTTAAGCCCTTCGGTGTGTACAACCCTGGCACTGTCGGGAACTGCCGAAACTCCTGCTGCTCCTACAAGTGGGTTTATTTTACTATCACCCTTTAAAAACAGGTTCATTACTTTGGCAAACATAACACCACCTGCTGTTGCAACCACAAATGACAATGCTCCAAGAACAAAGATTAAAATTGATTCGGAAGTTAAGAATACATCGGCCTGGGTGGAGGCTCCAACCGTAAGTCCTAAAAGTATTGTAACAATATCAATAAGTGAAGTTCGGGCAGTGTCGGCAAGGCGTTTTGTAACACCACTTTCTTTTAACAGGTTGCCAAAAAATAACATTCCAAGCAATGGCAATGCGCCAGGAGAAATAAAAGTTGTAAGTATCATAGCAACAATTGGAAAAATTATTTTTTCCAGTTTGCTAACCGCTCTTGGCGGTTTCATCCTTATTATTCTTTCTTTATTGTTGGTTAGCAGTCTCATTATTGGTGGCTGAATAACCGGAACCAATGCCATATAGGAATATGCTGCGATAGCGATGGGGCCAATTAAATTCTTGGTTTGAATACCATTAATAATTGAACCGTTTGCCAATTTTGAAGAAAGGAAAATTGCAGTAGGGCCATCTGCGCCTCCAATTATTCCAATGGCACCTGCCTCAGGCATATTGAAGCCTAAAAATAAAGCACCAAGAAAAGTTAGGAAAATGCCAACCTGAGCAGCAGCACCAAGAAGCATTAATCGTGGATTGGAAATCAAAGAGGAGAAATCTGTCATTGCACCAATACCTAAAAATATCAGTGGGGGATAGATGCCTTTTACAACCCCAAAATAGAGATAATTTAAAACGCTGCCTTCCTGATAAATTCCAAGTTGGAGATTAACACCCCCATCTTGAAAAAACGGGATATTACCAATAATTATTCCAGTCCCGATGGGAATTAGCAGCAGTGGTTCGTAGTCGTATTTAATGGCAAGAAAAATAAAAAGAAGACCCACAAGGATCATAAAGAAGTTTCCAGGGTTTGCATTCCTGAAACCGGAATATGTGTAGAATTTTGTAATACCATTAAGAACACCCCCTTCTGATTGTGTTTCGTTCTTATCAATGCTTACAGTAGTTGTGTTTTTTGAAAAACTGTTTTGAACGAAAACAATGTTCATTACTGCAAGAGTTGCAATTATCCCAAAAACTGTCAATGCCTTTTTTAGCCCAAACATCATTTCGTTATTTAAGTTCCAAATAAATCAAATCATCATCCTGAAGTACTGTATCTCCAAGGTTTACTTTAATTTCAGCAACAACTCCATCCTTTTCTGATAATAGGTTGTTTTCCATTTTCATGGCTTCATATTGAAGCAGTTTATCACCTTTCTTTATTTCATCACCTTGTTTAACGAACAACTGTAAAATATTTCCCGGCAAGGGTGCTTTAACCTTAAAAACAGACTCATTAACTTTTTTTATTCTGTCAGAGCCCTCAGGATGCTTAATAGCTGGTCTCCTTAAAATAGGTGTTTTTGAAATGGTTTGCTCTTTGTGAAGTTCAACATTGTAAATGGTGCCATTAACTTCAATATTGGCATGGCAGTCCTCCATTTTCTTGATTTCAACCTCGTAAT
Source organism: Bacteroidales bacterium (assembly GCA_029933565.1). Classification (GTDB taxonomy): domain Bacteria; phylum Bacteroidota; class Bacteroidia; order Bacteroidales; family F082; genus BM524. The sequence continues at coordinate 11,209 of JAOZNY010000006.1, read as the reverse complement.
CGTTTCCACGTATGGTAAATTTAAACTTTTGCATGTCTATCGGTTAGAATTTCTTAGTCCGTAAATTTTTGAACTCCATGGCGAATAGGTTTTGGAGATTTTCTTTATTGTTAGTATACCACTTTCTTCATCGTGCAGATAGTTTTGTAAATAAACAGCCATTGCTATGGCTGCCGAAACTTCTCCACTAATATGTATTTCATTGTTTTTTAGGTTTTTTAGTTTGCCGCTTTTGGCGAGATGTCTTTTAGTTTTAATGAGAAGTATTTTAGAAACAGCAGTAAAAGCAAAATATAAAATTACCAGGGCTGTAAAAACTATCACATAACCTGTAATTGCAATAATTATTCCCTGTTCGAGAAAGGCCGGAGTATCAAATATCAGTGTCATAATAAAATGATTTTATAGAGGTATATTTGAATGTTTTTTGGGAGGATTAGTATCCTTTTTAGTGGCTAACACCTTCAATGCTCTGATTATCCTAAACCTTGTATTTCTGGGTTCAATAACATCATCGATAAAACCGTAACTGGCAGCCTCAAATGGGTTTGCAAATTTCTTTTTGTAAGCCTCTTCCTTTTCTTTTATGAACTTTTGTTTTTCTTCTTCATTTTCAATTGCTTTTATATTTTTCCCCTCAATAATTTCAATGGCACCCTCAGGACCCATAACTGCAATTTCGGCCGAAGGCCATGCATAATTAATATCGCCTCTTAATTGTTTCGACCCCATAACATCGTGGGCACCGCCATAAGATTTACGAAGTGTAATAGTAATTTTTGGAACCGTTGCTTCTCCATAGGCAAATAGCAATTTGGCTCCATGCAAAATTATCCCACCATATTCCTGTGCGCTTCCCGGAAGGAAACCCGGAACATCAACAAGTGTAATAATTGGAATATTAAAAGCATCGCAGAAGCGAACAAAACGTGCAGCTTTACGCGATGAATTTATGTCGAGCACTCCGGCTAAAAAGTTGGGCTGGTTGGCAACTATCCCAACAGGAATTCCATTAAATTTCGAAAAACCGGTAACAATATTAGCAGCATAATGTCTTTGTACTTCAAGAAATTCTGAATAGTCAACAATAGCATAAATTACATCCTTAACATCATAGGGAATACTTGCCTTATCAGGAATAATTTCATTCAGTAAATCTTCCTTTCTGTCAACGGGGTCATCACACTCTGTTACAATTGGGTCTTCAAGATTATTTTGTGGAAGATACGATAGGAGTTTTCTTAAAATCAGAAATCCCTCTTCCTCGTCTTCACTGATAAAGTGTGAAACCCCCGACTTTTTTGCATGAACATCGGGACCACCCAGATCTTCGATTGAAATATCTTCTCCGGTTACGGTTTTGGCAACCTTTGGACCGGTAACAAACATATAGGAATTTTCCTTGCTCATTAGGATAAAATCGGTGAGGGCAGGAGAGTAAACAGCACCACCTGCACAAGGACCGAAAATGGCAGATAACTGAGGGATTACACCCGAGGCCATAATATTGCGTTGGAATATTTCGGCATAGCCAGCTAAACTTTGAACACCCTCTTGAATTCGTGCACCACCACTGTCGTTTATACCAATTAATGGAGCCCCAACTTTTAATGCCTGATCCATTATTTTACAAATCTTTTTGGCATAACTTTCAGAAAGTGAGCCGCCTAGAATTGTAAAATCCTGTGAGTAAACGTATACCACCCGTCCATCGATGGTTCCGTGACCTGTAATAACTCCGTCGGTAAGAAATTTTTGTTTTTCAAGACCAAACTCGTTTGAGTGGTGGGTCACAAACATATCGTATTCTTCAAAACTACCTTCGTCGAGCAAAAGATGAATGCGTTCGCGGGCCGTGAATTTTCCTTTGGCTTTTTGTGAAGCAATTCGTTTTTCGCCACCTGCCAGTTTTGCCTCTTCGCGTTTGCTAAGAAGTTTTTGAATGTTATCTTCAATAGTCATTGGTTCAATGTTTGGTGTTTTGAGTTCAGTGTTTTGTGTTTTTTGTCTAACACAGAACTCAAAACATTTATGGTTTTTCGCAAAATTCAGTAAGTACTCCAAAAGTAGATTTTGGGTGCAAGAATCCAATATTCAATCCTTCAGCTCCCTTGCGTGGGACTTTGTCGATTAGGCGGATACCTTTTTCTTCAACTTCATTTAAGGCTTGCTGAACACCATCAGTTGCAAATGCAATGTGGTGAACTCCTTCGCCTTTCTTTTCTATGAATTTCCCAACAGGCCCTTCCGGATTTGTGCTTTCCAAAAGTTCCAGTTTTGTTTGTCCAATTTTAAAAAAGGCTGTTTTTACCCTCTGGTCTTTCACCTCTTCGATGGCATAACACTTAAGACCAAGTATGTTTTCGTAATATGGAATTGCCTGCTCAAGGCTTTTTACTGCAATGCCAATGTGTTCGATATGAGTTAATTCCATTTTGAATTGTTCTATTGGTTTGAAATTTTTGCTTCGATTTTATTAAAATTTTACAGTCTTAAAACCATCTGTTAAATAATTCACAAAATTATATATTATTTTTATAATCAAAGTGTTTTTGTTAAAAAGATTAAAGTTTTATTTTGTGAATGTGGCCGTCATACTTTTACTTAATGACAATGGGCTAGCGCCAGTTAAAAAGTATGAATAATATTGAAGGCAAAAATAACTTTGGAAAATATTGATACTTTTGTGACTTAAGAAATTGACAGTTTTGTAATTAATTAATACAAAGCCTGCCTTAAACACAGTTAATATTCAAAGCATATTAGAAAATAATTCGCCCTACATTTTTGATATTCAGAGATTTTCCATTCACGATGGACCTGGAATAAGAACAGTAGTGTTTACAAAAGCCTGTCCGTTAAAGTGTAAATGGTGTCAGAATCCGGAATCACAAAAAGGCAAGGCAGAAGTTGCTTTTTACTCGGAAAATTGTGAGGATTGTAGAAAATGTATAGATGTTTGCCCTGTTAGTGCAATAGATAAGATTACCAAAATTAGTGATTATTCAACTTGCACAGCCTGTGGTGCTTGTATTGATATTTGTACAAAAGATGCCCGCAGAATGATAGGGCAAAAAATGAATGAAATAGATATATTGAAAGAGTTGCTTAAGGATGTTGATTTTTATGATGATTCTGATGGTGGAGTAACATTCTCAGGTGGTGAGCCATTAATTAATCCTGAGTTTCTCAATGGTATTCTTAGGTCACTTAAAAAGAATAAAATCCATATAAATATTGAAACATCCGGACAGTTTGATTTTGAAAAGATTGTTGACCTACTTCCATATATCGATTTAATTTATTTTGATATTAAGCATCTGGACAAACAAATGCATAAAAAATATACAGGGATTACTAATACCACAATTTTAAGTAATTTCGAGAAACTCAATCATATTTATAAAAATGTACAAGTTCGAATACCTTTAATACCAGGCGTAAACGACAGTATTGAAGATATAGAACTGTTTTGTAATTATTTGCAAGAAAACGGGCACACTACAACACATCTGCTTCCATATCACAGTATGGGAAACTCAAAAGCAATAAGAATTGATCACAACACAGAAATATTCAAAGTCAAACCTCATAGCAAGGGGGAAATAGAAAAAATAAAGTATCAATTTTCCAATTTTGGAATTACTCCAATAACATATGATTAAACCAAATACAATAACAAACAAGGCAATCGGTAGAATAACAACTTTGAAAAAGGCAGTGTTAGATGCAGAATATTCTGTGTGTGCTGAGCGGGCAGTAATTTGGACAGATTATTTTAAAAAATCTTCGAATCGAAAAAAGCCTATTGATATTCAAATTGCTGAAGCAATGAGGAGGGTTCTGCTGGAAAAATCGATAACAATTTATCCAGATGAATTAATAGTTGGTAATTTTAGTGCAAAGCGTGTTGGGGGTTCTATTTATCCCGAACTTCATGGCTTTGCGGTATTGCTTGATATTTTCAAATTTTCATCAAGAAAGGTTAACCCATTAAAAATCACCTCGGAAGAAAGAAAAAAATTATTAAAGACTATGCCTTTTTGGTCTATGCGCTTCTTAGCGATGAAAGCATTTTCGGGTCTTGGAAATAAAATTAAGTTTATTATTAGTCAACTTAAATCGACAGAATATGTGATAAACGAAACGGGAGGTATTGCACATTTTGCTCCGGATTATAAGAAATTGGTTAAGTACGGAATAAAAGGTATTTTGGAAGAAGCCAATACCTTGCAAGCAAAGCAAGAAAAGGGAAGTGAGAAATGGAACTTTTATGAAGCGGTCAAGATTGTTAATACAGCGATGGTTGATTTTGCAGACAGATATTCTAAAGCAGCTTTGAGATTGGCAGAAACGGAAGATGACACAGACAGAAAGCGCGAATTAATTTCAATTTCAGACGTTTGTAAAAATGTTCCTCTAAATCCTGCAAATAACTTACATGAAGCATTACAATCAATATTTTTTGTTCAGATAGCAATAAATTTAGAAAGTCTCGACAATGGAATTTCACCTGGAAGAATAGATAATTACCTTTTTGAGTTTTATGAAAAAGGAATCGCTTCCGGCGAATTAAGCCGTGAAAAAGCCAAAGAATTGCTTGCTGCTTTCAGTATTAAATTTGCTGAATTAATCCCGATTTTATCTGAGCAAATTACTGAATATCATAGTGGACTAATGAGCGGGCAAGTGGTTTGTGTAGGAGGGAAGAATGCGGACGGAACGGATGCAACCAATGAATTGAGTTATATTCTTTTGGAAATTATGGAAGAACTGGGTTTACGACAGCCTAACTTTCATGCACGCATTCATAATAATTCTCCTACTAAATATTTGAACAAGATTTTTAGTGTTTTAGCGACTGGATACGGGTCACCGGCGCTTTACAATGATGAGGTGATACCAGAAACACTTCAACTTAATGGGTATTCCGCTGAGGATGTCGGAAATTATACACCAGTTGGTTGTGTTGAACCAACGGTTTCCGGAAAGAGTTTTGCTTCTACCGATGCTGCCTTATTTAATGTGGTCAGTGTTCTCGAAAAAACCATTTATTCCAAAACTAAGTTCGATACTTTTGAGTTATTATTAGAAGCCTTTGAAAATCAGTTGAGAATTCTGATTAAGAAATTTATTTCGGATATGCATGCAATTGAAAGGGCGAATCATAAATTTCATCCAACACCTTTGTCAAGTAGTTTTATCGATGGTTGTATTTCTTCAGGTGTATGTTCCACTGGAGGAGGGGCAATTTATAATTTGTCGGGTGTTCAGTGCGTGGGTGCAGTAGATGCTGGTGATTCACTTTTTGCTATAAAAAAGGCTGTCTTTGAAGATAAATCTATGAATTTTGCAGAACTTATTAAAGAGTTGAAGTCAGATTTTAAAAATGAGACCATAAGAAAACAGTTGCTCAGAATTCCGAAATTTGGTAATGATATTGAAGAAGTCGATAAAATGGTTATGTATGTTGCGGGAACCTTTAGCAAACTTTTAAATGAATACACAAACTATAGGGGAGGTAAGTATGTAACAGGTTTGTACTCAATGACCACACATGCATATTTTGGAAAAATTACAGGAGCCTTGCCAAGTGGAAGAAAAAAGGGAGTATCGTTTTCATCTGGTATTGCACCTACAAACGGAGCAGACAAAAGTGGACCTACTGCAATGTTTAATTCACTTAATCGCATAGATTTTACAAAATTCGCAAATGGAGTAAACCTCAATGTAAAATTTAACAAAGAAACACTAAGAGGTGAAATAGGAAAGAACGCCATAAAATCGTTAGTTACCACATATTTTAAACGAAAAGGTATGCAAGTTCAACTTAATGTTTTGGACCCTAAAATACTTATTAAGGCACAAAAAGATCCTAATTTATATCCTAATATTTTAGTAAGGGTTTCTGGCTATTCAGCATTTTTTAATGATCTAACTCTAGAGGCACAAAATGAAATTATTAGCAGAAGTAGTTTAAACTAAAACAAACACTTAGTGTTAATAATAGAGATTAAATCGTAGGCCTCTCATCCGAAAATTATGGCAAAAAAAGACAGTAATGAACTGATAAACACTATCTGCCCAAATTAATTAAATATGAAATATTAAGGCCTATTACAAAATTCCTATAGGCTTTGTAATCGTCTGGTTTATCGTCATCTGGCCATTTATTTGAATCGAGAAATCCAAATCCAAATCTAAGATCTGCAGCAATAACACCTGGTCCCAGTTCTTTTTGAACACCGCCACCTATGTTTAAACCTATATCAGTTCTTCTGTTGTAATCTTTATCAAGGTACATATCATCACCATTATAATTATCAGGATAATCACCAAACTTTATCTTTCCATCGAAATTTCCATTTTCTGACTCAGCTTTGTATTTTCCTCCAAGGATATAACTCCAGTAAAATCCTCCATAGCCAAAATATTGCCAATCTTCACCAAATGTAAATTTGGCTAGCACCGGAATTTGCAGAATAGTATAACATTCTTTGTATTTTACATCAACTGCCTCTGAGAAATTACGAGTTTCATCATTATAATCGTATTTATACGTTGCGCCTGATTTAGCAATATTTATTTCGGTAATCACCGAAATCATATCGTTAACCGAGTACATGGCTATTGCTCCGAACATTGGTGTTGTAATAAAGGTGTGCTTGATGTCGTCGTCGTTATTGTATTGTCCTGTAACAGTGTTGAAATTAACACCAAGGTGACCTCCAAACCACCAGGGGCTTTGAGCAAAAACGGTAATAATTGAAAACATGATAATTGAAATAAGCAGTATTTTTTTCATAGTAGTATAGATTAATTATCTTACAAAAATAATATTTTAAAAGACGGGAGGCAAATTTGAATGAATATTATTACAGTTTTACCTTATGGATTTCTTTGCTAGCAATAAACACTTCCTCAAAAATAATGTTGACATTTTTTTGTGGTAAACCACAGTTTTGCGCAACATTAAAAATTTGTTCTTTGGTTGGGTTTCCGCTTCCAGAAATTGTTGTTGAGTGATTTCCATTAAAGCCATTGCTTGGTACTAAATCGTAGGCTGGGGCAAATTCCCAGTTTCCTTTTCTGTACAAAAAAGAGAAGTTCTTAGCATGGTCGTCCTTGTTGCCGGTTAATACATTAAAAACCATAAGGCGGAAAACTTTGAGAGCCTCTTCCATGTTTTTTGTTAATGCCAGAGTTGCCTTAATCAATTCGGTATAATCAAGGGACGGAAAGCGATGACTGGCATAAAGCAAGCCAGATGCGGAATGGGTCAATATTTTTTTTGCTGCAAACCTATCAAAACGTTTAACACCATAATACTTGTTTTCAAAAAGTGTGGTCTCTGGCATTTCAATTTTACATTTTTTAGCTACCAACGAATAGTGGTATTCAATTTCCCCCATATTCATTGGGTCGGTCGATGACCTGAATTTTACTATCCATGATTCATTATTAACATTAACAAATACTTTTGGGCGTGCTCCTCCCGAAGAACCTGCCTGTTGGACTAATTGTTCCAAACAAGAGCTTTCTTTCTCCTCCTTAAATATTATTTCTATTTCGTTGGCAATTTGGTTAAGGTCGGTTATTTCTTGTGCCGTTTTAAGAGTGGTATTGGGCTCGAACTCCAGAGCCCCCATTCCTGAATTACCAACAAGGCTTAGCCTATGGAGAACAGATAAATCAGCAGGGTTGATGTTTTTGCTTTTGAGATATCTATTAATTAAAAGGGAGCCCCATCCATCTGGCAAACTGTCGTTGAAAATACCAAAAAGTCCATTAAAGGGATCACGTTTTGCTGTAAAAACCCCAGATTTTAATGGTAAATAAAATGGAGAGATTGAAAAGCCGGCAGAAACAAATTCCCTGTCGTATTCAAACAAGCATAAGTTGTTATTAGATAGGATTAAGGTGCCAACTTTTTGGTTTCCAATTTTTACTTTGATCAATTCTGTTTCCTTAATCATTTTTCCCCCTTTTGCGTTCTTTGATTTTTTTTGATTTTAATATCTCATCAATGCTGTTGAATTCTTTCTCAGGAAAGAGGTTATTAAACTCATCCAAAGCACCCAAAACCATTGCCAGTTGTAAAAGATGTTTGAGGGATATTTCATATTTGTTTTCAAAACGCTTTAAACTTCCCAAACTTACCCCCGACTTTTTTGCTAACGTCTGTTGCCCAAGTCCAAGACTCAAGCGCTTTTTCTTTATCTTTTCAGCAATTTTTATTCGAATGGCAACAGGGTTAAACTCATCAAGAACAAATTCATTATCATATAATATATTATCCATAATATAGTATTAAGTTATGTAACAACTAATAAATTAGCCATTAGCAAAGGTAATGTATATTTGAACAATATGCAAGTTGTGATAGAAAACTAATATTGAAAAAAAATGATTTACAAACCTCCGTCGATTTCCCAGGTTTTAGTGGGGTTGTCGTTTCTGAGAGCAAGGTTGAATTCTGCAATTTCACTTAACTGGAACAATTCCCATTTTTTTCATCAAAAATGTAGCATTGAGGTTTTGCGAAATTCCATCTTTTATTTTATAATCAAACACAAGTTGGTTGTTAGTTATTTCCACCTCAAAACGTTTGTTGGTAATGCTTTCAGGGAAACTTTCAATTAGTTTTCCCAGAGCAAGATCGTGGGTAGCAATAATTCCGGAAGCATTTAATCTAAGCAATTGTTTTATTAACCCCAGCGAGCCTTTTTGTTTATCGGCAGAGTTTGTGCCACGCAATATTTCGTCGAGGATAATGAACAATTTATCTCCTTTTTCGAGTTGATCAATTATTTGTTTTAAACGTTTTAGTTCTGCAAAAAAGTAAGATTCTCCATCTTGTAAAGAGTCGGAAGTTTTTATTCCGGTAATAATTTCAACCGGCTTGAAAACAAATTTATCGGCAAACACAGCAGAACCCGTCATCGCCAACACTAAGTTTACACCAACCGTTCGGAGATAGGTACTTTTTCCGGCCATGTTTGCACCTGTAATCACATTGAATTTTTTCCAGGCAGCAATATTAATAGGATTCCCAACATTGTTTTCTTTTGTAATAAAAGGGTGCATTGCATTTTCAGCGATAATTGAAAAGTCATTTGAGAATTCAGGAAAAACAGATAGTTGAAAACTGTAATTAAAACCAGCGAAGGAATTTAGTTCATCTACGGTTGCCAACATCTCAAACCAGGTTTTTAGTTTAGATGAATTTTTTGTTTTCCAGTTTTCCAGCCTTATTATTTGCAAAATATCCCATATAAAAAATATGTTCAGCAAGAATCCCATAATCATGTTCAGCCTATAGTCGAAGGCTGCCATTATTTTTGAGAGTTTTTTTGTTTCGGCAAAAGCCGATAGATTTTCTGCTGCGACTTCTTTTTTAAGTTCTTTTAGCAAGTTGCCCGTAAACTCTTCATTTTCAAATAATTTAAAGAGTTCAGAATATTTTATAAGCAGTTTTGTTTTTTTGCCCATCAAACCATATTCTTTGTTTATTTCCCCTAGTTTCAGCCCTACCAATGAGAAAGGTAATAAAAGAAAAACCAGAAAACTTGAAAAATTAAGAATACCAAAACCTATTAGTGTTACAACAGAAAATCCGATTATTGGATTAATAAAAAGCATAGATTTATAAAACCAATTATTAAAACTGGTATTTTTCGTGTTTGCCCAATCAACAAGACCTTCAACATCGTTTTCTTTCTCAGGGTTTAAACGGCCGGTTGCCTGAAATTTCTGCCGCCAATTGTTTTTAGTATTAAGTTCGGCAATTGCCGCCTGTCGTTCCTTTATTTTATTTTCATTTTTATTGGGAAATGTAAGTTGACTGGCAAGTTGCTTTTTGCCATTTAATGTAGAAGTACGGTTGATTAGCCTAAACAGAGATTTTTTTCCAAACAGATCCAAATCGGAACTAAAAGGGTGGTCGTCGTCAATAAATTCCTTACCTGAATATTCAGCATGAGCCTCCATTTTTAAAATGCTTATTTCGTTGGTGTTTACCTCTACCAAAGCCTCTAACCATTGTTTTTGTTTGTAGAGTCTTAGGTGTTTTTTAATTAGAAGAACAAAAACAACAAGACCTGCAAAAATGCTTGTAAATAGAATAAGCAGGCTAAAAGAAGTACTAATGTAAATTGCACCTGCACTAACTACAAACACAATAAGCCTTAAAATAGAAGTCTGTCGAATTTTGTCTTTTGTTGTTTTAAGTTGTTGCTGATATTTTTCCAGATTTGCAGTAAAATATTCTAGAGGGCTAATGTTCATTTATATAAATATTTGATGTGGCGCAAAAGTAAATATTTAAATCAGTGAGACTATTATTTTGTTTTTCAAAATCATTTAGCCGAACTGATCCCGAGCGATAGTCGAGGGATCTCATGGGTTTTCTTCCCCGCAGCTTGATGCTAATAAATATCATGATTCGACTTGGATACCTCAGTCAGTTTACTGCGAGAAGTTTCATTTATCAACGAATGGGTTAATATTTTATAAAACTTTTTTTCAGATTGCGATAGAGTTCCATGATGCTTGCAACATGATAAATCATATAAAAAAAGATAGTGCTTATTGGTTTAAAAATGCATTAATTTGCAGCAGAAATAATTTAACAATTTATTTAAACAGATATAAAAATGTACAATATAATTCAACACACCCATTCGGGAATTATGTGGATAGCGGTAGCGATGCTTTTTTTAAGCGTACTACTTGCAACGGTTATCTTAATAAAGAAAAAGGAAGAATGTTTCGCCAAGCGGGAAAAAATATTTAAGTTCACAAAATGGCTCTTTTATTTTCAGGCAGTTTTAGGGATAGTTTTGCTTTTTATAAGTGAAAAAGTGCATTTTGGGGAAGGCTTTATGAAATCAAAGGATTTAAGGTTTTATGGAATGGAACACCCATTAATGATGCTTATTGTTATTGCTTTTTTGGCTATTGGTTTGTTCAAGGCGAAAAAGAAAGCCAATTCCTTGCATGCAATTAGAACTATTTTGATATTTTATTCGATTGCCTTATTAATAGTGGCAATGATGATTCCGTGGAAAGCAGTTTTGGCATAAAGAAAGTTTTTTCTTAGAATTTCTTTTTCCCGTACTAACCGCAATATGAGTTACCCCGTACTTTAGTGCGGGGATGCTAACAATACTTTAGTGTGGGATGCTAACAATACTTTAGTGCAAGGATG